>LKMS01000118.1 GCA_001563965.1 Haloferacaceae archaeon PL-Br10_E2g29
AGCGGGACGACCGGCGTGTCGTCGGTTTCCTCGTCTGACATAATTTCCCGTTTGTCTCAGTCGGGCCTAATGCTTTCGGTCGCCGGCAACACCGTCGTGTTCCGTGGACACCGGCACGAACCTCTCAGTAAATTTGTGCGTGTCTGCCGTACTGTTTTGTAGGATGCCTGCGTACGGCTACGCATGACAGCACTTTCTGACGCCTATGCGGGAACGGTCGCCTCCGAACGGGGTCGATCACGGCTGGTTTTGGGGATTGGCCTGTTTCTCGTCGGCGCTATTCTCGTCGTCGCCGGCATTGCTGCGGCCGGTTCGGGCGTGCTGACCGACCGCGGCTACTCGCTCGGTGACGCCCGCTGGATCGCTGGTATTCTCGGCGGTCTCGGCGTTCCGGCCGTCTTTTTGGGCATTTTCACCATTCTCCCGGCCAACCGAACCACCCGCGCGGCGGCCGTCATCGGTGCCTCGATCGCCGTTTTCGGTGTGGCGCTGTTCGCCCACGCCTACCCGTGTCAGTGGATCGGCAACACCTGTCAGACCACTGCAACTGATCTCACCTTGCCGACCGCGGGCGTCTACTTTTTGGGCACGTTGACGACGTTTTGGTGTCTGTTCGTCGGCATTGCCAACTTCAAAACCCGCAACGACCCCGGTGGCACCGTCACGATGGAGGTCACCCGCCAAGGCGAGACCAAAGTAATCGAAGTCGCCAAATCGCAACTACAGGGAACCGGCAGCGTCGGTCTCTTCGGCGGCACGCCAGACGGCAACGTCGAAACCCAAACCAACCGCCCCAGTGTGTCGCCCTCGACCGGCACCGCGGCGGCAACGAGTGACGGCGGTTCGGACGCCGAAATACTCACGTCGCCGGGTTCGTCGTCTTCGACCGCGTCGACCGCGGAGCCGCGTGTCGACCGCGTTGACTCGACCAACCGGCGCTCCGCGTCGACAACGCAGTCGCCGGGGTCGACCCAGTCAACGGGATCGGCGCAGTCGTCGACTCGTGCTGGTCGGGCCGCGACCGGGTCAGCCAGCGCGGCGGGCGCAGCGGGCGACCGGTCGCCGTCGGCCGATGTCGACAACATCGATCGCTACTGCGGCAGTTGCGCGCAGTTCCAGTACGTCCGGACAAAGAAGGCGGGCCTGCAACCGTACTGTGCGCTCCACGACGAACTCATGGACGACATGGAATCGTGCGAGCAGTGGGAGCCGCGCTGACTGTCGCGTTTCATTTTACCTCGTCGACGCCAATTTTTTCGTCTCCCACTGCGCCCCGTCAGCACCGACGCCGACCCCACCGTCACGTTAGTGTAAAAATTCGCTGAGCTCGTCGACTGCGTAGGTGTTGAGTACGTCGTCGGCTTCGGCCCAGCCGCGCCGCGCGGTTCGCACACCGTAGCGCATCGTGTCGAAGCCGCCGGTGCTGTGGGTGTCGGTGTTGATCGCGATTGTCCCGCCGCTGTCGACGACACGCCGGACAGCCTCACCGTGGAGATCAAGCCGGTGCGGGTTGGCGTTGACCTCGAGCGCGGTGCCGGCGTCGGCCGCGGTCTCGGCCAGTGTCGCAAAGTCGATCGGTAGCCCTTCGCGGCTGTTGATCATCCGCCCCGTCGGATGGCCGATGATGTCGACCGACGGGTGTTCGGCGGCCCGACAGAGCCGGTTGGTCGCGGTGTCGACGTCCTGATCGAGCGCGCTGTGCGGCGAGGCGACAACCAGATCGAGATCGGCGAGCACGTCGTCCGCGGTGCTCAGCGAGCCGTCGGCTGCGATGTTGGTTTCGACGCCGTGCAGCACCGTGATTTCGCTGTCGGCACGAACCGCCTCGATCGTCTCGCGTTGCTCCCGAAGATCGTCGTCCGAGAGGCCGATCGAGTCGATGATTCCCGGCCCGGTGGCGTGGTCAGTCACACAGTGAACGTCGTAGCCGCGGTCGGCCGCGGCGGCGACCATCTCGGCGATCGAGGCACGGCCATCCGACCAGTCGGTATGTGTGTGCAGGTCGCCACGGATGTCGCGTTCCTCGAGCAGATCGGGCAGTGCGCCCTCAGCGGCCGCCTCGATCTCACCGGTGTCCTCGCGGAGTTCCGGTGGCACCCACGACAGCCCGATCGCCTCGTACATTTCGGCTTCGTCTTCGCCGCCGAGACGAACGCCTTCGCGGCGGCTGTCAACGGTTTTGACGTCGTCCTCGTCGTCTGCGGTGTCGTCGCTGTTGTCGGCGGTTTCATCGTCGTCGCCCGCTCGCGTCTCAACGCCCGACACGTCGAACACGCCGTACTCGTTGAGTTTGCGATCCTGCTCGATGGCGACGTTTCTGAGGTGGACGTTGTGGTCTTTGCTTCCGGTAAAGTACTGCAGCGCCGCGCCGAACTCGGTCGGCACGACAACCCGGAGGTCGATGCGGACGTCGTCGGCGCGAATGCTCGATTTGTGCGTGCCGGCTTCGATGATGTCGTCGGCGGGCCCCCAGTGGGTAAATGTGTCGACGACGGCCTCGCTCTGCTCGCTGCCGACCAGCACGTCAACGTCGCCGATGGTGTCCTTCCAGCGGCGAATCGAGCCCGCGACCTCGACGCGGTCGACCGCCGCAGTCGCCGAGAGATACGACAGCAAGCCGTCGGCGAGCGGCCGGGCGTCACCGAGTCGCTCGCGCTGTTGGCTCCGGCGGGCAAACGGGATGTTTTCGAGAATGTTCTCCTCGGTTTTTGCGCCAAAGCCACTCACGGTTTGGATGGTGCCCGCCTTCGCCGCGGCCTCCAGTTCGTCGAGATCCGTGATCCCGAGCGCCTCGTACAGCGCGCCAACGGTTTTCGGGCCGACGCCTTCGACACTCGTGAGCGCGGCCATGTCGACCGGCATCGACTCGCGAAGCTCGCCCAACTCCTCGATTTCGCCGGTTTCGAAGTATTCGACGACTTTTGCGGCGATTGCGTCGCCAACGCGGTCGATCGCCTTGACGGCGTCCTTGCCGGTTGCGGCCACCTGCTCGATCGGCTCGGGATGCTCGCGGATGTTTTCGGCGGCCCGACGGTAGGCGTTGGGCTTGTACTCGACGCCCTGTGCCTCAAGGCGATCGGCGAACTCGACCAAGAGGCGGGCGATTTCGTCGTTGTAGCTCATGGGCGTGTTTCGAAAGCCGGCTACTTAGCTCCGGCTTCCAGCGGTACCGTTGGCGGTTTGGGTTCGTGAGCGGTAGGTCGTTGTCGACGGTATCGGCTGAGTCGTTGTCGACGTCGTCGGCTGAGTCGTTGTCGACGGTGTCGGCTGAGTTGCCAGCGGCGTGTCAACCGTACGACTTCGTCCCTTCACCCGCTGTGGGGATATCGCCCGTCTCACTGGCTGTTTCGGCTTCGGCCCTCATCGCGGCCCAGTGCCTTCGTGAGAAACGTCAGCCAGCGTTTTGTGTCGGCTGCAGCCTGTCGCTGGCTTTCGGCTTCGAGGTCGACCGGTTCGAGCTGTTCTAAGGCGTTGAGCGCGCGGTCGATCCCGACGATCGATTCGGCCAGTTCGCGGCCCTCGGCGTAGCTCACCTCGTTGTTCTCGATTCGTTCGACGCGCTCGATCCGCTCGCGTCGGAGATTGCGCTTTGCCTGGTCGACGCGATCGCGCTCGCCGGGTGGAATCGTCTCGCGGCGCTTGATTTCAAAGACGAACGTCTGCAGATCGAGCGTCTCGCCTTGGATCTCGATGTCGTCGGGAATCTGCGTGCCAATGGTCGCTCCATCGCGGCCGATTCGTTCGAGGAGCTGTTTCCGCTGGTACTCCTTCACATGCGACCATCAGTCGTGTGGCTACTTGCATCCATCGCCACGAGCACGTTTCGCTGCGTATCGTGCGTCACAGAAACGGGCCGAAAGCGCCCTGAAACTGAACCTTCTTATGGGAATCACCAGTAGAGTTCTCTATGGGTTTGTTCGATCGGCTTCGCGGCGACGCGGCGCCTCGGGTTGCGTTCATCGGGATCGATGGCGTGCCATTTAGTCTCCTCTCTGAAAACCGTGATCGGTTTCCGAATTTCGCCGCGTTGGCCGACGAGGGCACGGCTGGGGCGATCGACAGCATTGTGCCGCCCGAATCGAGTGCCTGCTGGCCTGCACTCACAACCGGCGTTAACCCCGGCGAAACCGGCGTGTATGGCTTTCAGGACCGTGAAATCGGCTCGTACGACACCTACGTTCCAATGGGTCGTGACGTGCAGGCGACCCGCGTCTGGGATCGCGTCACCGACGCCGGCCGCGCCGCCAGCGTGTTCAACGTTCCAGTCACGTTTCCCCCACAGCGGAACGTCCAGCGGATGGTCTCGGGCTTCCTCTCGCCCGGTGTCGACAAGGCAAGCTATCCTGACGAACTCACCGATTCGCTCGAAGCGAGCGACTATCTCATCGATGTCAACGCCAAACTCGGTCACAAGGAGGACAAAACCGAGTTCATGGAAAACGCGCATAAAACGCTCGAACGACGGTTTGAGACGTTCAAACAGTATCTCACCGCGGACGACTGGGACCTGTTTTTCGGCGTGTTCATGACGACCGACCGGGTGAATCATTTCCTGTTCAAAGACTACGAGCGCGACGGCCCGAACAAGGAGCTGTTTCTCGAGTTTTACGCGCAACTCGACGAGTACATCGGCCAAATCCGGGAACTGCTGCCGAAACAGGTGACGCTCGTCGTCGCCTCCGACCACGGCTTTACGAGCCTCGATTACGAGGTTCACTGCAACACGTGGCTTCAACAGGAGGGGCTGCTCTCGTTCGAGGACGACGACCACAGCGAACTGGGCGACATTGCCGACGACACCGTTGCCTACTCGCTCATTCCCGGCCGATTTTACCTCAATCTCGAAGGCCGCGAGCCGCGTGGCAGCGTCCCGAAAGACGAGTACGAGGCGGTTCGCTCGGATCTCAAACAACGGCTTGAATCGCTCGAAGGCCCCGACGGCCGGCCGGTCTGCGACCGCGTCGTCGAAAAGGAGGTCGCCTTCCGCGGCGACCACGACGCGATCGCGCCCGACCTCGTCGTCATTCCAACGCATGGCTTTGACCTCAAATCGAGCTTCAAAACGCGAGAGGACGTGTTCGGCACGGGCCCGCGAAACGGGATGCATAGCTTTGATAACGCGAGTCTGCTCATTGATCACTCCAAGGCACTCATTGAGGATGCGGACCTGCTGGATATCACGCCGACCATTCTCGATCTGATGGACGTTGAGTACAAACGCACAGAGTGCGACGGGGCCAGTCTGCTGAAATAGCGGTCAGGCGACGCGGACGGTGTCGTCACCACGATCATCTCGCAGGCGTCCACAGTCGCTGTCCTAAGAGCGACAACCGTTTTGCCATCGACCAACACACGTGAGATATGTTACAGACCGCTGCAGCAACCACGGACGATCACTCTCCCTCCTC
>LKMS01000119.1 GCA_001563965.1 Haloferacaceae archaeon PL-Br10_E2g29
GATCAAGCGGGGTCGTGAGGTCGACCGACCCGAGTTGCTGGAGCGACTGGAGACGGTCGGCCTCCGCGCGAAGCTCGTCAAGTCGGGTTTTTGCCGCATGGCGGGCGGTTCGGTAAGCTTCGCGCGCGTTCTCGCGTTCTTCGAGCATCGCGACGGCCTCGCCGGCGGGTTCGAGCGCGTCGCGCGCAAACGCGAAGTCGTCGTCGCTCAGCCGGCGTTTGTCCATCCGGTCGCTGGCGCGCTGGAATCCGTCGTAGCCGGGGGTGTCGTCGGGAACCGAGTCGGCCAGCGAGAGGAACTGGCTCTGAAACCGGAGATACGCGCCGAAGTCGCCGGTTCCGGTGGCGCTGTCGGCGTACGACTCCAGCAGTCGAATCGCGTTGCGGTAGGCGTCCGCTGCGGTTTCGACGGCCGACTCGCCGTGGTCGGCAATCGCGGCTTCAGCGTCGCCAACGCGGTCGGCGGCGGCTTCGAGTTCCGTTATCGTCTCGGCTGCGGGCGTCGACGTGGGGGGCGGGCTGTCGGTCATCTTATTCGTAGACGTCGTCTGGATCGAACACACGGTCGGCGACCGCTTCACCATCGATGCGGCGGTAAAAGCAGCTTTCGCGGCCGGTGTGACAGGCCCCGCCGGTCTGATCGACAAGGTACAACAGCGTGTCGGCGTCGCAGTCGACACGAACCTCGCTGACCGCTTGGGTGTGGCCGCTGGTTGCGCCTTTTTTCCAGAGCTCGTCGCGCGAGCGCGAGTAGTAGTGTGCAATCCCAGTATCGAGCGTCGCTTCGAGCGCCTCCTCGGTCACGTACGCGAGCATGAGCACGTCTTTGGAGTCGACATCTTGGGCGACCGCGGGGACGAGGCCGTCGTCGCCGAAATCAACGTCAACGTGGTCGGTCATTGTGTCGACAGAAGACCGCCGGTCAAATAGGGTTTCGCGTTTGCCAGCCACGACCGGAACGGCCGGCTGCGGCACAAAACACTTGCAGGACACCGAGCGAAACCGCGTATGGCGCGTTCGACCGACAAACTCAGCGGCGTGATCCTGCTCGGTGTCGGCCTCTCGATGATCGCGATACTGCTGCATTCGGCCCTGGTCGAGGGGCGGCAGGTTGGCGGGCTCGCCCAGGGAGTTGGCGTCGGTGTGGTCATGGCCGCCTCGGGAATCTACACGCTGTGGGGCGGCGAGTACGCGCTGTTGGTGCGGGCCGTCTGGAGCGTGCTGTTCGTGATTGGCAGTCTGCTTCCGCTGTTCATCCTGCTCGGAGCCGCCCAGGCCGAGTTTCACGTGTTTCTCGCCGTGAGTGCGGTGCTGGCGGTGATCTACGTGGGGTTGGTCGGTTCGACAGCACTCGATATCGTCCGGGCCTACCGTTAGACGAAGCCGAGTCGGGCGAGGAGTCCGAACAACAGGTCGCCGTAGACAAACGCGATGAGGAGGCCAAAAAACATCGGGACGATGAACGGCAGTCCCGGCGAGACCCAGACCATCTCGCGGTCGGAGTCACTGAGCAGTTCGAGCGCGTCACGAAGCGATTTAGGCGTCGATCCGTAGGCCGTTCCCTCGATTTCGTCGAAAAACCGGTCGGCTCCCCACGGGTCGATCTCGGTTGGGTCGGCATCGTCGTCGGACGAGTCCGCCATCTGTTCGGTGTCGACATCGCCGTGTTCGGACCGCGTTTCGAGCAGGTCGACCGCGACGGAATCGTCATCACCGTCGACCGCGACGGTACCATCGCTATCGACGGCGATTTCGGGATCGTTGTCACCGTCGACCGCGACGGAATCGTCATCACCGTCGACTGAGACGGGTGGAGACGTAGTTGCGAGATGGGCCGCGCCGTCGGTTGGGTCGGCGGTGGTGGCGATGCTCGTTGGATCGCGGTGGGCCGCAGGGGAATCGCGCAGGGCCGCAAGCGTTGTTTGTCGCCACCGGAGATACATCCGCAGGGCGTCGAGATCGAGCCCGCGACCGATGCCGTCGGGCGTTTCGAACAGCCGGCCGTGGTACTCGGAAAGCACGTCGACTGCAACGGGGCGGGCGAGAAACATCGTAATCGGCGAAAACGCCCCGCGAGCGGCGTTGCTGAGTGCCAACGCGGGTGGCACCGCCATCGCCAACAGCGCCGTGTTCGTCAGCACCGTCAACGAAAACACCCCGCTTTGGGTTGCCGCAACCGGGAACGCCGTGTCGCCAACGATGTAGGTCGGAAACGTCGGTAGCAGGACAGCGATCGTGATCATCGCCTTGGCGTCCGCGCCGCCGAACGCGCCGAGCCACCAGAAGGCGTAGCCAAGCGGCGCGACGAACAGGAGGCTGATGGCGACCTGCAGCAAAAACAGGCGTGCGACGAGCGTCTCGAACGGCCAAAAGAGGAACACTTCCCAGCCGAGCAGGACGATCCCGAGTGCAATCAGCGGCGGCCACAGCCGGTTGGGCAGTCGCCGGGTCCGAATGTCGCGCCAGGCGGCCCACGCGAACACCGGGAGGATAACGAGCCGCAACAGATCGGGTCCCGAAGCGATCACAACTCGGTTTGGTGGGGCCGTACAAATAGACTGGCGGTCGCGGCGAGCGCGTGATGCGCCTGGTGACAGAACAACTGAACGCAGAACACACAACGCAAAACGGATGTTTTTCACGGCGCGCCGAAAACAGTCGAACAATGAGCCTCATTGCGTTCGATTTCGACGGCACGCTGTCGGATTCGGAGATGACCGTTCTGCTGGGCGAACGGGTCGGCGTCGCCGACGAGATGGCCGACATCACCGAACGGGCGATGAACAACGAGATCAGCTACGCCGAGAGCCTGCGCAGCCGCGCCGAACTCCTCACGGGCCTCTCGGAAGCCGACGCCGACGCGGCCTACGGGCAGGTCGAACTGCGGCCCGACGCAGCGGCGCTCATCGACCGACTCCGCGAGGCTGGCCACACCGTCGCCATCTTCACCGGCGGCTTCGAGCGGGGCGTTCGGCGGGCGCTCGACAGTGCGGGCACCGAAGTCGACCGCATCGTCTCGAACCATCTGCCGATCGAAGACGGCGAACTCACCGGCGAGGTGACGGGCCCACTCATCGAGGGGATGAAAGACGAACAGCTCGAATCGCTCGCCGGCGACCTCGACGTCGAACTGGCCGACACCATCGCGGTTGGCGACGGCGCAAACGACCTTCCAATGCTGGAAGTCGCCGGCTTTGCGGTCGGCTTCGAGCCGAAGCCGGCGGTCGAACCCGCCTGCGACGCGGTCGTTTCGACGATGGCGGAACTCGACGCACTGCTCGACGAACGCGGCGTGTTTGCGGCGGTCGCCGACAGCTGAGCCGACATGGGCGCGAAACGGGACGGATCGGCTGGATCGGATGCGACGGCTACGGACGAGACGGCACTGGAATCACTGGATACGACGTGGCCCCGGGATTCGACGGTCGGCCGACTCACGATGACGCTGCCGCTGGTCGTGATTGCGCTGGCGATTCCGTTCGGCGGCGTCGTCGACCGCCTCCCACCGGCCGTCGAGTTCGCGCCGTTCGTCCTCAGCGTCCTCCTGTTCGGCTTGCCTCACGGCGCGGTCGACCACCTCATGCCGGTCCGGCTGGCCGACCAGCCGCTGGGGCGGTCGCTCGCTCTCATCAGCGTCGTCTACGCGGTGCTGGGCGGGGCGTATCTGGTCGTCTGGCTCGTTTCGCCCGCACTCGCGCTGCTTGCGTTTCTCGCGATGACGTGGTTTCACTGGGGCCAAGGCGACGTGTTTGCGCTCCGCGCGTTCGGCGATGGCGACCACATCCGAACGGCGAGTGATCGGTGGCTCTCACTACTGACGCGCGGTGGTCTCCCGATGTTGGTGCCGTTGCTCGCCCAACCCGACGCCTACCGCGTTGTCGTCGACGGAATCGTCGGGTTGTTCAATCCCGCCGCGACCGACTCGCTTACCCCCCTATTTCGCGTGGACGTTCGGCTCGCGCTCGGTGTCGTGTTTGCGGGAACCTGCGTTTTCGGGCTGTTGTGGACCGCTCGCCACGTTCGTGCCGGGCGGGCAAGCTGGACAGGGTTGGGGTGGGATGCAGTGGAAATAGCGCTTTTGTGGGCTTTCTTCTGGCTCGTTCCGCCGGTGTTTGCCGTCGGGCTCTACTTCGCCGTCTGGCACGCGGTTCGCCACATCGGTCGGCTCGCAATCGTCGACGACGCGGCGCGGTCGGCGCTCGATCGGGGAGTGTGGCCGACGGCACTCGGACGGTTCTACCGGGATGCCGCCCCACTGACTGCCGTCTCGCTGCTGTTGTTCGTCGGACTCTACGTCGCCGTGCCGACCGATGGCTCACTGGAGACGCTGTTGGCCGTCTATCTCGTCGGCATCGCGGTGTTGACGCTGCCGCACGTCGCCGTCGTGACGTGGATGGATCGCAGGCAGTACGGGTAGCCCGCGGGAGCGCGGGCGACGGCGACCCGGTTGCCGCTCGATCGCTGCACCGGCTTCACTTTCACCGCACTCCGCAAAGCGTTAACCGAGCGGACGTTCTACCGCGAGTAATGGCGGCAACTGAGGACGTTGGCTACGTCGACCACCCGCTGCTCGCCGAGGATTTCATCGAGCGGCGGCTCTACCAGCTTCAACTGGCGGGCACCGCCCGCCGCGCGCACACGCTCGTCTGTTTGCCGACCGGCCTCGGCAAAACGAGCGTCAGCCTGCTGGTGACGGCCGATCGGCTCGATTCCGTTGGCGGCAAAGCCCTGCTGCTCGCACCAACCAAGCCGCTCGTCCAGCAGCACGCCGAGTTCTACCGCGAGGCGCTAACGGTTCCCGACGACCAAATCGTCGTGTTTACCGGAGACGTTCGGCCCGACGACCGCGCCGCGCTCTGGGCCGACGCGCGAATCGTTATTGCGACCCCGCAGGTCGTCGAAAACGATCTCGTCGGCAACCGGATTTCGCTGGCCGACGTGACCCATCTCACCTTCGACGAATGTCACCGCGGAACCGGCGAGTACGCCTACGTCTACATCGCCGAGCGCTACCACGCCGATGCCGACCAGCCGCTGGTGACCGCAATGAGCGCCTCACCGGGCGGCACGAAAGAAGACATTCAGACGATCTGTGAGAACCTCGGGCTCGACGCGGTCGAAGTGATGACCGAGGACGACGCCGACGTCGACGAGTTTACCCACGACACCCAGGTCGAGTGGAAACGAATCGATCTCCCGCAGGAACTGCTCGACATTCGCGACGGCATCAACGAGGTCATTGCCGACCGACTGTCGAAGCTCCGCGAGTTGGGAGTCACCAACGTGTCGAGTCCCGACATTTCGCAAACCCAGCTCAACAAAATCGGCGCACAACTGCGGAAACTGATGGACAACGACCAGTCCGAGGGCTATCAGGGGATGTCGATTCACGCCGAGATCA
>LKMS01000010.1 GCA_001563965.1 Haloferacaceae archaeon PL-Br10_E2g29
GAGGAGATGCGAGGCTTCGGCGTTCGACAGATTCTGATCGTCAGTCACGACGACGAACTCGTTGGTGCCGCAGACGACCTCATTACGGTCGAAAAGAATCCGACGACGAACCGCTCGACGGTTTCGCGCGCCGACGACCCGGATCTCGCGCTGCTGGGTGAGGTCGCCGGCGACTGAGCGGCGTCGACGTCGCGGAGTCAGTTGTCGTTCTCGTTCGTTCGTTTCCCCGTCTCGGTTGTCGTGCGGAGCTGTTCGACAGCCTGTGTCGCCAGAGGCGTCGCTTTGTAGCCTCGGCGACCGGTCGCGTCGGCCTCGGCGAGCAGGCCGGCAGCGCGGAACTCGCCGGCCATGCCGTGGAGGTCGCTTTCGCACACCCCGTAGCTTTCGAGCAGTTCGACCACCGAAAGCGGGCCGCGGTCGACGAGTTCGATGATGAGTCCGAGCGCTCGCTCATCGGCAGTCGCGGTGAGTAGTCGGCGCACCGCGGGGTCGACCGCTGTGGCGGCGGTCACGAGCGGCGAGTCTCCCTCGACGGGGGTCAGCCGGCTATTTTCGAGATACTGTGTCCGCCCCGACTGGGGATCGCGGACGAGGCTGGCGTCGCTCGATCGCTTGAGCAGGAGGTAGTGGCTGCCGTCATCGTCGCGGACAGTCTGCATTCACGAGTTCGTTTGTCAGCACGTACATTAGCGGTTCCGGCCTTCGGTGGCCGGCGCGTTCGGCGATGGTGTGGTCGTCGACTCGTCGGACTGGGTGTCGTCGGGTGGTTGGTGACTCTGGTCTTCGGTGGGTGTGGCTCGCCGGTGTGACCGGGCGTGGTATCCCGCTCGGAGGAACGCGAGCACCCCCACGAGCGTGATGGCTCCACCGAGTTCGAGGTGTCCACGGAAGCCGACAACGAGCATCCCGATACTGACGAGAATGATGCCGGCTTTGATCAGCACGATTGTCACAACGAACCGATTGAGGAGGTCGGGATCGACGTCGCTGAAATCCGGCTCGGCCGACGTCTCACTGGCAGCAAAATCGGGCGTTACGTCGCGACCGCGGGAGTCGGCGTCGCCCCGACGGTCGACGGGGTCGTCGTCATCGCCGTCGCGTTGCGGATCGGAGCCCACGGCGATACTGGGGCCGCCGCGTGCAAAAGAATGTCGTGTCCTGTTGTTTCGTCCTCGATCGTCTTCCAGCAGTTTGTACGCGTCGCGTGTGTTCGGCGTTGAGTCGCCCGCTCAGGCGAACTCGCGCAACCGCACGGTTTCGGTTGTTTCGACCCACGCAAGCGGGTTCTCTGCGTCATAAAACACCACGCCGCCATCGACTTCGTAGGATTCGACGGTTGCGACCCCATCGGGCTCAGCCGTTTCCATCTCGTTCTCGTTATCTGCGTGCGGTGTCATCTTGAAGTTTGGTAGTGTATGACATGGTAAATACCTTGTTGTCGGACTGATCGTTGCCACCGTGCGCGGTATCTTCCGACAAGCGTCCACCCGGGCGGCTGAAAGCCGGGTCTTTTTATTCAAACAACGCAAGCAATCGCTATGACACAGTCGGATCTTTCATCTTTTGGCCAGTCGGAATCCGGTGACGACCGGTCGTCAGCCGACACGGCCAGCGACGCCGCGGACGCCGCGGCGCTCGTTGCGGGCAACGGCGGTGGTCGTATTAGCGAGGTCGTCGACGTCGACGCCGCCAAGTTCCCCGAGTCGACGGGGATGGTCGAACTCATGGTCACCCAAATCGACTACACCGTCGAGGGAAGCGGCCGTGAAGAACACCCCGTTATTCACATCTTTGGTCGGCGCGCCGACGGCACGGCCGAACACGTTCGCGTGCTCGGCTTCGAGCCGTATTTTTACGTTCCGACCGCGTCGCTCTCGGGCGACCCCGTTGAGGAACACGACGTCATTATCGACAGCCGCGAAACTGACCACGAGGGCAACGCGTTCGAGAGCATTCGGGGCGAACAACTCACCAAACTCATCGGTCGAACGCCCCGCGATGTCGGCCAGATTCGCGACGAGTTCGACCACTACGAGGCCGATATTCTCTTTCCGAACCGGTTTCTGATCGACAAGGGAATCAACGGCGGCGTTCGGGTGTCCGAGCGCCGACTTGAAACCGATTCGCTCCAAGTGCCGCACACCGAGGTCGTCGCCGCTGACGTCGAAAGCGACCTCCGGGTCAACATCTTCGATATCGAGGTCAACGACCGCAACGGCTTTCCCGAAGACGGCGAGGAGCCGATTATCTGTCTGACGAGCTATGATTCGTTCGACGACCAGTACATCGCGTGGATCTGGGAGCCAGATGTCGGCGACGGCGAGATTCCAACCGATCTCTCAGACTACGAGCCGTATCGCGACGACATTGCCGTGGAGATCCGTCGCTACGAGACGGAGTCGGCGATGTTGGACGGCTTCATCTCCTATCTCGAACGGACCGATCCCGACATTCTGACCGGGTGGAATTTCGAGGATTTCGACGCGCCGTACTTTCTTGACCGGCTCGAAGTCGTCGGACAACGGTCGGGTGTCGACGAGAATCTCTCGATCGACCGGCTCTCACGGGTCGACGAGGTCTGGCGTTCCGGCTGGGGCGGGCCGAACATCAAGGGCCGTGTCGTCTTCGATCTGCTCTACGGCTACAAACGAACCCAGTTCACCGAACTCGACTCCTACCGACTCGATGCGGTCGGCGAAACCGAACTCGGCGTCGGCAAAGAACGCTACGCCGGCGACATCGGCGACCTCTGGGAAAACGACCCGACGCGACTGCTCGAATACAACCTGCGGGACGTCGAACTCTGTGTCGAAATCGAC
Source organism: Haloferacaceae archaeon PL-Br10_E2g29 (assembly GCA_001563965.1). Classification (GTDB taxonomy): domain Archaea; phylum Halobacteriota; class Halobacteria; order Halobacteriales; family Haloferacaceae; genus PL-Br10-E2g29. The sequence continues at coordinate 2,820 of LKMS01000010.1, forward strand.
CGCAAACAGGGACTGATCGCCTTCTGGGACGAGGTGCGCAAGTTCGTCGGCTGTAAACTCGAAGACGCGCCGACACCCGGCGACGCGGTCGATCAGTACGTGCTTCACAAGGCCTACGGCAAGTTCGCCCTCCCGACCAAGGGCAAACAGGAGTCCGAGGAGTTCGAGGGCGGGGCCGTGTTCGACCCGATTACGGGCGTCAAAGAGAACGTCACCGTTCTCGACCTCAAAAGTCTGTATCCGATGTGTATGGTGACGATCAACGCTGGGCCCGAAACCAAGGTCGACGACGACTTCGCGGGTGAAACCTACCGCGCACCGAACGGAACGCGGTTCCGCAAAGAGCCCGACGGCATCATGCGCGAGATGGTCGACGAACTGTTGACTGAGCGAGAAGAAAAGAAAAAACTCCGTAACGAATACAACCCAGACACCGCTGAGTACGCCATTTACGACACCCAACAAGCAGCTGTCAAGGTTATTATGAATTCACTTTACGGCGTGACGGGTTGGGATCGATTCCGGCTCTATGACAAAGAGGGTGCAGCAGCCGTAACCGCGACGGGTCGAAAAGTAATCGATTTCACGGCGACGGCCGCCAACGAACTCGACTACGAGATTGCATACGGAGACAGCGTCACCGGAGATCGGCCAGTTGTGACGCGCGATCCGGATGGAATCGTCCGAATCCGTCCGATTGCAGACCTGTTCGAGCATGCTGGAACGGAGACGAGCGAGGAGGTACTGATCACTGCTGACGGCGGCTCGGTCGCCTCGGTATCGCCCCGAAAGGAGCGCCGACGCGTCGACGGTTGGGAGGCATTGTCGCTGTCGGCCGATGGCGATCCCGAATGGCAGCCGATCCAGCAGGCGATCCGCCACGAGACCGACAAACCAGTCGTCACACTCCAACACAAGTTCGGCGAGTCGACAACGACACGGGATCACTCGTATGTCGTCGACGATGCGGGCGAGTTCGTTGAGGCCACACCCGAAGACGTCGACGAACCGCTTCGTATTCCGGGCATTCCCGACGTTGAGACCGTCGAAACAGTTGATGTCTACGAGGTGCTGAACGGCTACAGTCGAGAGTACCAGGACGGCCGGAGTGTCGGCAGCGAGCAGGCAGCGACAAAAACGAAACAAGTCCATGCGAACGACGAGTGGGTCTGGTTCGGCCACGAACACCACAACGCGCTCGACAAGACAGTCACGGTCAAGCGGCACATCGATCTCGACTCGGCGGATGGCGAAGCACTGCTCCGTCTGCTGGCAGCGTACATAACGGAGGGAAGCGCGTCGACGGTCGAAACCACAAACTCACGGTTCGGTGCGAGCCTTTCCGAGTCCCGCGAGGAGTGGCTTGTCGGCCTCCAGTCGGACTACTATCGGCTGTTCGCCAATACGACGGCGAGTGTTATCGCGTCGGACAGCGACGGAGATCGAACGGTCGAGTACGAAACCGCCGAAGGTATGCGGTCTGCCACCTATGACGACACGACGTACAAACTCCAGATGATGAACGAGTTGGCTGCGGTGTTCTTCCGAGAGTTCGCCGGCCAGACCTCGCGCGGCAAGCGGATTCCGGGATTCGTGTTCCATCTCCCCGAAAAAGCCCAAGAGCTGTTCGTGGATGTACTCATCGAGGGAGATGGATCTCGTGAGTTCCCGCGGTACTCGACCGAGTACGCCGAGCGAAACTTCGATTTCGAGACGACGAGTCGGGAACTCGCTGCTGGCCTCTCGATGCTGTTGACCCAGCGCGGACAGAAACACTCGCTCAAATACCGTGATTCGAAAGACAGCTACACGATCCGGACCTGTGACTTCTATCGCAGTGGCCAAGAGCCGGTTCTCACAGAGGGCGACCACGACGGCTACGTCTACGATCTCAGCGTTGCCGAAAACGAAAACTTCGTTGACGGCGTGGGTGGCGTCGTTCTCCACAACACCGACTCCGTCATGCTCGAACTCGGAACGGACGTCACTAAAGCCGATGCTATTGAGCAGTCCTTCGACATCGAGGAGTACATCAACCACAGCTATGACACGTTCGCGCGCGAGACACTCAACGCGGAGGAACACCGGTTTCAGATCGAGTTCGAAAAGCTCTACCGGCGCTTCTTCCAGGCGGGTCGGAAAAAGCGGTATGCGGGCCACATCATCTGGAAAGAGGGCAAGGACGTCGACGACATCGACATCACCGGCTTCGAGTACAAACGCTCGGACATTGCGCCGATCACCAAACAAGTACAAAAAGACGTCATCGAGATGATCGTGACCGGCGACGATATCGACGAGGATATCGAGGCGGTCAGAACGTATCTCACGACCGTCATCGAGGAGTTTCTGAATGACGAACGCAGCGTTGAGGAAATCGGGATTCCCGGCGGCATTGGCAAGCGACTTGATGCGTATGAGACGGCCACCGCGCAGGTTCGTGGCGCGCAGTACGCCAACCTGTTGTTGGGCACCAACTTCGACCGTGGGTCGAAACCGAAACGACTCTACCTCGAGAAGGTTCATCCCGCGTTTTTCCGCCGAATGGAAAACGAGGAGGGCTTCGACCCCCAGCGCGATCCGTTGTACGGCGAATTCAAACGAAATCCCGACGTTGTCTGTTTCGAGTACGCCGACCAACTGCCCGAGGAGTTCGAGGTCGACCTCGAGAAAATGCTCGAAAAAACACTGAAGGGGCCGATTTCACGGGTTATCGAGGCGCTCGGTATGTCATGGGAGGAGATCAAAACCGGGCAGACACAGACCGGACTCGGGCAGTACTGGTAGCGAACCTTCCAACGCGTCAGCCCAGTCCTTTCCGATTCTGAAACTTTTCTTTCCGTAGACGTAGATTTGTGGGGGTGAATGCGTAACCATTATGGGCGCAACCCCCTACTCATCATATACGAGGCAACGAACCACCAATGGCAACACTTGAAATCAAAAACCTACACGCAGCAGTTGCAGAGGACGAGGGCGAAACCATTCTCCGCGGCGTCGACCTCACGGTCAACTCCGGCGAGATCCACGCGCTGATGGGCCCCAACGGGTCGGGCAAATCGACGACCGCAAAGATCATCGCTGGCCATCCGGCCTACGAGGTGACCGACGGCGAGATTCTCCTCCATCTCGACGAGGAGGATGTCGCCGACATCGACGAGGATCTCGACGAGGAGGATCTCACCTGGAACCTGCTCGATCTGGAGCCGAACGAGCGCGCCGCACTCGGTATCTTCCTCGGCTTCCAGTACCCCGCCGAAATCGAAGGCGTCACGATGACCAGCTTCCTTCGGCAGGCGCTCAACGCCAAGGCCGAAGAACGCGAGGAACTGTTCGAAGACGAGGACGAAGCCGACGCTGACGAAGACGACGCCGGCTACGACACCTCACCGATGGAGGGCCCCGCCGACGACGGCGCGGTCAGCGTCGCCGAGTTCCAGCAAATTCTTTCGGAGAAGATGGAGCTGCTCGACATGGACGAGAAGTTCATGCACCGCTATCTCAACGCCGGCTTCTCCGGTGGCGAAAAGAAACAGAACGAGGTCTTGCAGGCCGCACTTCTCGAACCCGCGATCGCCGTACTCGACGAGATCGACTCCGGGCTCGACATCGACCGCCTCCAGGACGTCTCGAAAGGGATCAACGCGCTGCGCGACGAGCAGGGCACCGGCATCCTCCAGATCACCCACTACCAGCGGATCCTCGACTACGTCGAACCCGACCACGTCCACGTCATGCTCGATGGCCGTGTCGTCAAAAGCGGCGACGCGTCGCTGGCCGCCGAGCTCGAAGACAAGGGCTACGACTGGATCCGCGAGGAAGTCTTCGAAGCCGCGTAATTGGCGTCGATTACGTAACCACTAACGGTAACGCACAGCACTATAACTAACCAACCGCAATCACAACCCATGAGTTCCGAAGAACACCTCAAACAGACAGACACCGAAGCCCGGTTCGAGTTCAAGAAGGAGGAAGCCTCCGCCTTCAAAACCGAAAAGGGACTGACCGAAGAGACGGTTCGCGTTATCAGCGACGACAAGGACGAACCCGAATGGATGCTTCAGCGACGCCTTCGCGCGTTGAAACACTTCCAGAACATGCCGATGCCGACCGACTGGCCCGAGATTCCGGATCTCTCGGAGGTCGACGTCGCTGAAATCGTTCCGTACATCCGACCCGACATCGACGTCCGCGGCGGCGTCGACGACTGGACGGACCTGCCAGAAGACATCAAGGATACGTTCGACAAACTCGGCATTCCGGAGGCCGAAAAGAACGCCCTCTCGGGTGTTGGTGCGCAGTACGAATCCGAGATTGTCTACCAGAACATGCAAGAACAGTGGGAGGAAAAAGGCGTCATCTTCTGTGACATGGACAAGGCCGTCCGAGATCACGAAGAGATCGTCAAAGAGTACTTCATGACCAAGTGCGTCCCGCCGAGCGACAACAAGTTCGCCGCGCTCCACGGCGCAATCTGGTCGGGCGGCTCGTTCGTCTACGTCCCCGAGGACACCACCGTCGAGATGCCGATTCAGGCGTACTTCCGCATGAACTCGGAGGGAATGGGTCAGTTTGAGCACACGCTCATCATCGCCGAAAAGGGCTCGGAAGTCCACTACATTGAGGGCTGTTCGGCACCGAAATACTCGGCGTTCAACCTCCACTCCGGCGGCGTCGAGGTGTTCGTCAAAGAGAACGCGCACGTGCAGTACTCGACCGTCCAGAACTGGTCGAAAAGCACGTACAACCTCAACACGAAGCGTGCGATCGTCGAAAAGAACGGCCGCATGGAGTGGATTTCGGGCTCGATGGGCTCGAAAGCGACGATGCTGTACCCCGCGTCGATCCTCAAGGGTCGCGGCGCGTCGGACAACCACATCACGATCGCCTTTGCGGGCGAAGGCCAGAACATCGACACCGGTGCGAAGGTCTACCACAACGCACCTGAAACCAAATCGACCATCGAGTCGAAGTCGATCTCGAAAGACGGTGGCAGAACCAACTACCGTGGGCTCGTCCACATCGCAGATGGCGCGTACGACTCGTCGACGGCCGTCGAGTGTGACGCGCTGATGTTCGACAACGAGTCGATCTCGGATACGATGCCGTACATGGAGATCAACGAGTCGCGTGTCGACGTCGCCCACGAGGCGACGGTCGGCAAAATCGGCGACGAGGACATCTTCTATCTACAGAGTCGCGGCCTCGATGACGACGACGCGAAACAGATGATCGTCTCGGGCTTCATCGAGCCGCTCACCGAAGAGCTGCCGATCGAGTACGCGGTCGAACTCAACCGCCTCGTGGAACTGGAAATGGAGGGCAGTCTCGGATGAGCGTGCAGGTTCCAGCCAGCATCTCTGCCGAAACCGTCGAGGAGATCTCCGCACAGCGTGACGAACCCGACTGGCTCCTTGAGCATCGCTTGACCGCGCTTTCGGCACTCGACGGCCTCGACCTTCCGGACGTCATCCAGACGCCGGGTCGCCGGTGGACCAACCTCGAAGCGCTCGATTTCGAGCAGTTGGTCGATCCGCTCAACCAGTCTGACGAAACCGAGCGCGTCGACGCCGAGGGTGCGTCCGTCCTCTCGTTCGTCGAAGCGCTCGACACGCACGAGGAACTCGTTCGCGAGCACTTCGGCTCGATCGTCGATCCCGAGGAGAACTATCTGACCGCGCTGTCGGCCGCGCTGTTTACGACCGGCACGGTCATCTACGTTCCCGAAGGCGTTGACGCCGAGGATATCACGATTCGCGCCGAGATGAACTCGCGGTCGCTGTTCAGCCAGACGCTCGTCATCACCGAGAAATCGTCGTCGGCGACGATTCTCGAATCAATCGAGACGGGCACAGCCGTGACCGACGACCGCTTCTTTAGCAACATCGTGGAAGTCGTCGCTGGCGAGAACAGCTACGTCCAGTTCGGCTCGCTGCAGAATCTCGACGAGGAGACCTACCACGTCACGCTGAAGCGCGCCGTGACCGACACGTACGCGACGGCAAACTGGATCGAGGGCAATATCGGCTCGCGGCTCACCCGCTCGGACGTCGAGACGAAACTCAACGGCGATGGCTCGGAGACGAAAATAGTCGGGGCCTTCTTCGGCCACAACGACCAGCACCTCGATGTCAACGCGCGTGTCTGGCACCGTGCCGAACACACAACGGCCGATCTCGTCACCCGTGGCGTGCTCGACGACGTTGCGCGCTCGGTCTATGAGGGTGTCCAGGACGTCGGCGAAGGCGCGTGGAACACGAGTTCCTACCAGCGCGAGAACACGCTGATGCTCTCGGACGAGTCGGAAGCCGACGCCTCGCCGAAGCTGATCATCAAAAACCACGACACAGAGGCCAGTCACTCCGCGACGGTCGGTCAGGTCGACCAAGAGGATCTGCTCTACATGATGTCGCGGGCGATTGATTTCCAAACCGCGCGAAACATGCTCGTTGAGGGCTTCTTCGTGCCGGTGTTCGAGGAGATCGATGTCGACGCGTTCCGCGAGGATCTCTCGGATCTGGTCATCGCCCGACTGAACTAACGGGTGACGCTGCGAGGCTGCTTATTTTTTGCTGCTCGGAGGGAAAACCGTAAGTTCCCGACGCGCCGAAAGAGGCTATGGATCCACTTGCATCGCACGGAGGACACCGGTGAGCCTCGGACATCGCGTTCGGTCGGACCGACAGCTCGCCCGGCTTTTGCAGATCGGCATCGTGTTGGAGGAAGTCGTTGAGGCGAGAGCACATCACCACTACCAGTCGCTTTCGGCCGACGAGCGAACGCTCGATTCGGAGTTGGAGACGTTGCTCGAACACGCCGCCGAGGAGTCCGCCGACCACCGCGCGCGGCTAGAGTCGTTGATTGACGGTCTCGATGCCGACAGCATTCCGTTTGGTGAGATCGAAACGCTGGTCGAAGCGCGCTACGGCCAGACAAAGCCCGACGACTTCGACGGCGTGCTCTACGATCAGCTGTGCAACGAGGAGACCGCCTACAAGTTTTATGACGACCTGATCGAGGCAATCGAGGCGAGCGACGCCGAGTTCTCGCTTGACCGCGACCACCTGTTGACGGTGCTTCGTGACCTCCGCGAGGAGGAACGCGACGGTGTCGAAGAAGTGACAAAAATTATGGAGCGGCGTGAATGAGTCCGTACACGTCCGGTGTGCCGGCGGACCATTCGACCCGCAAACGAACGGAGGAGTTCCGATGAACACTGCCGACCAGTATCTCAAAACAATCTATCTAATCCAACAACAGGACAACAGCCCCGCCGCGACCGGCCGCGTTGCCGACAGACTCGACGTGAGTCCGGCGAGTGCCAACGAGATGATCGGCAAACTCGAAGCCCGTGGGTTGGCCGAACACGAGAAGTACAAGGGTGTCAGCCTGACCGACGAGGGAATCGTCCGCGCTCGCGATGCGCTGCAGACGTACTGCATCATCGAGCGGTTTCTCGTCAACGTGCTCGGTGTCGAGGAGTTCCGCGCCGAGGCCCGCGAACTCGAAAGTGTCATTGACGGAACGGTCGCTGAACGGCTGGACACGATCATCGACCGCAAGCCCGAGTGTCCCGACTGTTTCGACCCCGAACAGGACGCCTGTGCCTGTCTCGACGTCGCGTTGGTCGACGAGCCGCCGGCCGACTGATCGACCTCGTTGGCGTCTCCATCGAGTTCGACGGACATCCTGTTGAACCACGTTATTTTCTCAAGACTGCGTGCTGCATAGCGCGGTTTTCCATGAGAGACGGACCGAGTGGGACCGCTGTAGCGGGCAAACAGTGAAACGACCTGTCGCCAAAAAGACGGTATGAAGATTCTTCTCACCGGTGCAGCTGGCGGCATCGGTGGTCGACTCGCCAGACGACTCAACGAGACACACGACATCGTTGCCGTCGACCGGAATACCGACGCACTTGCTCGGCTTCCCGACCGTATCGAGACCCGTAACATCGATCTCACCAACGAACAGGCGGTACGGGACGAGCTGGCGGATATGCGGGTCGAAACGTTCGTCTCTGCGGTCGGCGGGTACGACCTCGCAGCCATTGAGGACTGCTCGCCCGAATCGTTTGAAAAACACCTCACGACGAACCTCACCGCCGTCCATACACCTATTCATGCAGTGTTGCCGACGATCAGAGAACAGTCGGGCACCATCGTCGTGGTCGGCTCGGTAGTCGGCAGCGTCTCACTTCCGTACCACGGCGCGTACAGCGCGTCAAAAGCGGGACTTGCCGGGTACGTCGACTGCCTTCGCAGAGAGCTCGCTCCCCGAGGCGTCGACGTCTCGCTGATTGAGCCCGGACCGGTTCGGACGGGACTCAACGAACGGGCTGTTGACTCGCTCAAAGCGCTCACGGACAGTGTCTATGCCGAGCAGTATGATCACTTTAGTTCGTACAGTCCGGCATCTATCGACATTGAGACCGTCGTTGAGCGGATCAGTACGGTGATCGAAAGCGACCGTCCGCGGGCACGGTACCGCGTTGGTCGTCGCGCCCGCTGGCTGCCCCGGCTTCAGTCGGTAGTACCGACCCGATTGTTCGACCGAATCGTCCGCTCTGGACTCCCCGGTGGCCTGCTGTATGAGCTGATCGATCGCTAATCACGGCGCGTTCTCATACCCAACGCACAGATTTGATTTTGAAAATTGTGAACAACATAAAACCACTCTCACTACTGGCCATCCGCCGTATGCAGTGGGAGGGTGAACACATCTCACTCTCTCCGAATTGTTCCGTACCGGACGTGGTTTTTTACTCAATTACGAATTAGAGTAAATTTATACCACCCGGGTCGGTATCTGTATGTGATGACGGACCTAACCCGGATTGAGCAACTCATCCTCGACGAAGTCAAAACCGCCGACAACCCGGTCCACAAGACATTCATTCGCCGTTCACTGGACTACGAATTTGACGTTCGGATCACGTATCCGGTCGTTAACAGCTTCTTGGACGGGCTGTGCCAGGACGGGTATCTGACAACTCACCGCGGTAACTACTACCAACTTGCGGAGTATACAGAGCCATCAAAAGCCCCCGTGCCAGCCTAATAACTCCAGCTACGCCGGTTCGGCCGGCTCTCTGCACCCGCAACAGCCCTCCACAATCACCGTCGTTGCTGCTGAATCTGCCCGCCACGACGCCTTACTGAACCGAATCGCGACCTGCACTCGTTGGATAGGGTCAGGATAGGACACTGGGATCGATTATCGGCACGCGAGGGACCGGTTGCTGTCGGCATGATTCTGGGTGTGAACATTCTCGGTGCGGTACCGGCATATTCACCATCCTGTTCGCATTACACGTCGCCTGGACGCCGGCGTTTTTTGGCCTCCAACGACCGGATTTGCCCCTCGTCGTGATTGTTCTGTTGTGGGTTGCGATTGTGCTGTTTGCTCGCATCAGTCGTCTGGCAGCCGGCTTGTTGGTTCCGTATCTTGTGTGGGTTTCGTTCGCGGTCGCACTCACCTACGCACTCTACACGGTAGGCTAATCCGCAGCTGAACGGCGACACACGGGATCCCGATCGCATGGTCACCCAACAGAGTCTGTACGAGCAATGATGTGTCTCTGACCCCAACCGGTCGCGCACCGTACTGAAACGCGATATGCAGCAGGAGCGCACAAACAGATTACTGCCTACGGATTTCACCGGGCCACGTCTGCTTTTTGATACGTCGATGGGTTTCTAACTGCGCCGCATGAACTACTGGGCAATGGTCGAACTGATGAAGACGTTCATCGAGGATCGAAACCGCGTCCAACCGCATCACGCCAACAACCTCGGCAGCGCCCACGGTGGCAACCTCCTCCGCTGGATGGACGAGGTCGGTGCGATGTCGGCAATGCGGTTTGCGGGAAGCCCCTGTGTGACCGCCCACATCGACTCGGTCGACTTCGAGCGACCACTTGACATCGGCGACATCGCGCTCGTCGAGGCCTACGTTTACGATCACGGACGGACCAGTGTGCGAGTACGAATCCGCGCACACGCCGAAGACCCGCTGACCGGATCACAGGAGGTCACGACCGAGTCCTACTTCGTGTTCGTCGCCGTCGACGACGACCGCAAACCGACGCCGGTTCCCGAACTCACCGTCTCCTCGCCGGAGGCTGAACAACTCCGTGAAGAGGCACTAGCCGACGAGGAATCTGCCTGAGTCTCGCGAGCCTGTTTGGTCTCACGGCTGTGGCGGCGTTGTTGCTGTTACTGGCTTACTGATCAGGTCGTTGCTGCCGTCACCGACTGTCTCCAGTTGTTGGCTCGAGCGAGTCGTCGACGTCGTGCTGTCGCTCACGGTCGGTAGCGGGCGGGAGGAATACCGTTAGTCTGGAAACCGGCCGCGAACGGTGACCGTTGCCGCACAGCGCGGGCATTCGTACACCGTACAGTCGGTTTTTTCGTGGATGGTCCACCGGCCCGTCGGCGGTGCTTGGTACGCACAGTCCTGACAGAACAGGACTGTTTTCCGCCGTGTGGTTGTTTGCGTGGTGGAGGGCGATTTGTTCATGTTTCCCGGTAGTTCCTCCAGCTAAATAACCTTGTTTGCGATGATTGTTCAGCTAGAACAGCGTTTCTCACGGCTGTAAAACCGAGAATAGCGAGGCCGTCTCGTCCGGACGACTGAATTTTGCCGAACTGATATATTTGGCAACTCACCACTGGTTGCACTTGCCGATCATCGGGTGAGGGCTCCGATTTCTCGGGGCTGTCGGGACCGACCCCGCTGGCACAGTGAAATCAAAGTGCCTATGTCGGCTTCGACCCGTTGAACGGACATGACTCATCTAAGCGTTATTGGCTGTGGCAACATGGGTGGGGCGCTGCTCAAGGGCCTCTCAAAAAGTGGCACCCATCGGTTGGTCGGCTGCGACATCGACCCCGATGCGCTCGCGGCGGTCGCCGACTACTGCACCGAAACCACCGACGATCTTGCGGTTGCCGCCGAAGCCGACATCGTCGTGCTGGCGGTCAAACCCGACATGGTCGGGACGCTGCTCGAACCGCTCGACCTCTCGGCCGACCAGACGCTCATCTCGATCGCCGCGGGCGTCTCGACCGACTACGTCGGCGCACGAACCGACGCAAAGGTCGTCCGACTCATGCCAAATCTTGCCGCCGAAACGAACAATATGGCTGCCGCCGTCACGGGCGCTGTCGACGACGAGATTCGGGCCTTGCTCGCGGAGGTCGGCGCGTTCGCCGAGATCGACGAGGCCCAGATGGATATTGCCACCGCGGTCAACGGCAGCGGGCCCGCCTTTGTGTTCTATCTTATCGGCGCAATGAAAAATGCGGGTGTCGACAGCGGCTTCGACCCGGAGGCGGCCGAAACACTTGCCGCCCAGACGTTCAAAGGAGCCGCCGAAACCGTGCTACGCTCGGAGCGCTCGATCGACGAGTTGATCGATGCCGTCTGCTCGCCCGGCGGAACGACAATTGAGGGGATGGAAGTGCTGTGGGACAGCGATGTCGACGCCGACGTTGCCGCCGCGGTTCACGCTGCAGAGGATCGCTCTCGCGAGATGGCCGACGGATTCACCGATGAGTGAGCCGGCGAAGTCGTCGCTGACAGAGGCGGTCGATGCGCAGGCCGCCGCCGCAGCCAGACGGCGTGCCGCCGCCGCCGACCGCGTCGTCGTCAAAGCCGGCACCAACTCGCTGACCGACGACGACTCGAACCTCTCGCACGCCAAACTCGACAAACTCGTCGACGACATTGCCGACCTCCGCGTGCGCGGCAAACAGGTCGTACTCGTCTCCTCGGCGGCGGTCGGCGCGGGCATTGGGCGAATCGGCTACGACCACGAAACAATCGAGGACGCCCAAGCGCTGTCGACGATCGGCCAGAGTCAGTTGATGCAGGCGTACAGCGACAGTTTCGCCCGCTACGACACCACGGTTGCCCAGCTGTTGTTGACCCAGAAGGATCTCGACAACCCCGACCGGTTCACCAACATCCACAACACGATCGAGACGCTGCTCGCGTGGGACGTCGTTCCCATCATCAACGAGAACGACGCGGTCGCGACTCAAGAGCTCCGCATCGGCGACAACGACCGCCTGTCGGCATCGGTCGCCATCGGGATCGACAGCGACCTGTTGGTGACGCTCACCGATGTTGGCGGCGTCTACACCGGGAATCCAAAAGTCGATGCTGACGCCGAACTAATCGAGGCGGTCGACGAGAACTACACCGCGGTGCAAGAACTCGTCGAAGCGAGTTCGACCGGTGGCTTCGGCGGCATTCAGACGAAAGTCGAGGGCGCTCGCCGTGTGAGCGAGCACGGAATCCCTGCGATTATCGCCGGTTCGGCCGCCTCCGACGTGTTGGAACAGGTCGCAACCGGCGAGCCAGTCGGCACGATTTTTCTGCCGATCAACGGCGTCGTCGAGTGAGGGGTGTTCGACCTCGTTGTTCTCGCTGCCTGTCGCACTGCAGACGCAACCGACCTGAACAAAACCGTCGGAATCATACGCCCGCCGGCCCAAGACAGGGGTATGACTGACTCAGCCACCGCCTCGGCCGACGGCCGGGTCGACCAAGCTATCGACGAGAAAGTTCGCTCGGCACAGGCCGCTGCGCTCGATCTTGCGAACGTCGACAACGACGAACGCACCCGCGCACTCCATGCGATTGCCGACGCCATCGACGACAACCGCGAGATGATCCAGGAGGCCAACGCCGTCGACGTCGCCGCCGGCGAGAAACAGCTCGAAGCCGGCGAGTACAGCCAGGCGCTCGTCGACCGCCTCAAACTCTCTGCGGCCAAACTCGACAGCATCGTCGAAATGGTCCGCAGCGTGGCCGAACAGGACGATCCCCTCGGCACAACGCTCGACGCCCGCGAACTCGACGAGGATCTCGAACTCTACAAGGTGGCGGTTCCCATCGGTGTCATCGGCACCGTGTTCGAGTCGCGCCCCGACGCGCTCGCCCAGATCGCCGCGCTCGCGCTGAAATCCGGCAACAGCGTGATGCTCAAAGGCGGCAGCGAGGCCAGCGAGTCCAACCGCGTGCTGTACGACCTCATCGAGGAGGCGACCGCCGACGTCGACGCGATTCCTGCCGGCTGGGCCCAACTCGTCGAGGCCCGTGCCGACGTGACCGCCATGCTCGAAATGGACGAGGAAATCGATCTCCTGATGCCGCGTGGCAGCTCCGAATTCGTCCAGTACATCCAGGAAAACACCTCGATTCCTGTCTTGGGCCACACGGAGGGCATCTGCCATGTGTACGTCGACCGCGAGGCCGACCTCGCGATGGCCGTAGACGTCGCGTTCGACGCCAAAGTTCAGTACCCCGCCGTCTGCAACGCGGTCGAAACGCTCTTGATCCACGAGTCGGTCGCCGCCGAGTTTCTGCCCGAAATCACCGCACGCTACGCCGAAAGCGACGTGGAGATTCGTGCCGACGAGGCGACCCGCGAGATCGTTGGCGACCACGTCTCGCTGCAAGCGGCCACCGAGGCCGACTGGTCGACCGAGTACGGTGATCTGATTGTGTCGATCAGCGTCGTCGACTCGCTGTCGGCGGCGCTCGCACACATCACCGAGTACAGTTCGAAACACACCGAATCGATTCTGACTGCCGACGCCGACCGCGCCGGGCGGTTCATGCGACAACTCGATTCAGCCAGCGTGTTTCACAACGCCTCGACCCGCTTTAGCGACGGCTACCGGTTCGGCCTCGGCGCGGAGGTCGGCATTAGCACGGGCAAAATCCACGCCCGCGGCCCGGTCGGGCTCGAAGGGCTGACGACGTACAAGTATCTGCTCGAAGGCGACGGCCAGCTGGTGGCGACGTACGCCGGCGAGAATCCCCGGCCGTTCACCCACGAACCGTTCGAGGGCGAGTGGACGCCAGGCCGCTTGTCATCTCGATCGAACCGTCAGTAACACACAAACGGCGTTGTCGACGCACCGCGGTCGCGCTGTCAACCTAGTAGTCGCGTTGCCAACAAATAGATGCGGTGTCGACGCGGATTAGCTGCCTGCGGCGTACAGCGTGACCTGGTCGGCCTCGATATCCTCGATGAACGCGCCTTCGCCGCCGACGGTGTGGCGGTGGCCGTCGCACTCGACTGTCAGGCTGTGTTCGACGGGGAACTCGTTGTTCGTCGGTTCGACGAGCCCCTGGGTCACCTCGACGACGCGGCAGGTGAGTTCTGCCGGCTCGTTTGAGTCCGTCCAGCGACCCGTCACGTGCGCACATAGGTCGAAATCGGTGCGCAGCCAGAGCGTGGCCTGAAAAATCACCGTCCAGAAATCCTCGGCCGTCACGGGAAGCGGCGAGGGGTCGGTGACCCATATTTCGGTGCCGACGGGCCAGTAGTTGCCGAAAAACGAGCCCGAAATCACGGGGCCGAGCTGTGGGTGTGCAAACACGACCGCGTGGGTTTCGCTGTGGGCGGTGGTGAGCATCTCGGCGGGCGCGACGAGGCCGAGTCGGCGGTCGGCGGCCACCATCGCGGGCATCGGCTCGCGCCACATTCGCACGACGCTCGCCAGTTCGGCGACATCGGCCAGCGGCTCGGCGGTTTCGGTCACCAACAGCACGACCAGCACCCCCCGACTGCGTGCTGCCCGGAGGTCGTCGGCGAGTTCGGCCAGCTGGCTCACCGGCACCGAAAGCGTGAGCTCGTTTTCGGCCTCCGCGATGAGCCCACGAATCCGCTTGAGCACGGTCACCCGGCTTTTGATCACCTCGAACTGCTCGGTTTCGGGTTCGGTGCGGGTGTGTCGCGCTTCGAGTGCGGGGCCGATCGCTTCGGCGTCGGTCAC
>LKMS01000120.1 GCA_001563965.1 Haloferacaceae archaeon PL-Br10_E2g29
AAGCAGGGTGCTCGCGTTCTCATCGGGAAATGAGCGTTCCGCCGATGAGCCGGCGATGACCACGTCTGAGCCGCGACGAGAGTGACTGTTGTGTGATGCCCAGCTCGTCCGCAATCGTGTCGAGTGACACCGCTCGCGGCGAGTCGAAATAACCGCGTTCGTACGCCAACACCAGCGCCTCTCGCTGTGTGTCGGTGAGTTCGTAGCTGTCGCCGCCCAGCGGCAAGAGTGCGTGAACCGCGGTGATCTCAATCGGGATGTCATGCTCGTGACAGAGCGTCCGAAAGTCGCTGATCACCTGCCGGTTCTCGCCGCGAACCTCGAACCGCCACCCGTTTTTCGTTCCCACGCCCGAGAGCACGACAATGTTGGCCTCCCCAAGCGCGTTGAGGACGCCGAAGTACTCGCGGTCCCACTCGGCGCGCATGAGGTACTCCGACCCGACCTCGTCGATGAGGTCGACGCTGACGACGCCGGCGTGCGTCTCGAATGCCGCCTCGATGTCGGTGGCTTTCGCCCCCCGAACCCAGAAGTACGGAATAATGAGTGTGCCGTCAGGAATCAGCCGCTCGAGTTCGACGGTCACGTCGGGGAGGTTTTCGAACACCGTGCCGAGCGGGAACTCCTCGGCAGGGCTGGTAAACTCCATCACGGTTGCCATAACTGATCTTCGACAGTCGACACCATAATCGGTTGACATGGTGTACCATGCTTTACCTCCTCTCTCGTTGTCGTCGGTCAGTTGAACGAACAAAGGTGGCACCGAAAGCCGGCGGGAACAGGAGCGATCAGAATCACCGGCGCACAACACGCAGTCGATGACGGACAGAATCAACCGAAAAATGCGTCCCAACTATTATGTTCGGTAGGGACATTGTACACCAAGCCACCCCGTTTTAACCCAAGAAGGTAAAGCACAGATGACCTCCCAACCAATGAGTGTGATTGTCGAGTTCCGTGTGCCGTCGTCGTCGTTCGAACTTGGCCGCATCCTCAGCGTCGACGGGCTCTCGACGATCGAACTCGAACGGCTGGTGCCGACCAGCAGCAAAACGGTTCCGTTGTTTTGGGTGTACGAACTGTCACGGGAATCATTCGTCGAGGCGATCCAGACACATCCGTCGGTCACGAGTGCGTCTGCGGTCGATGTCTTTGCGGATCGGACACTGTTTACACTCGACTGGGACGCTGACGAGGACGTGATTTTCCGTAGTCTCACCGAAACGGACGGCCAGCTACTGAGTGCAACCGGAACACCCGAGAGTTGGACGTTCGAGGCGCGGTTTATCGATCACAACGCACTCAGCAGGTTTTCGAATCGCTGTGAGGCCGAGTCGGTGTCGCTGGAGATCTCCCGCGTCTACAACGCAACCGCGCCCGACACCGGGCCGTGGTACGGGCTCACCGAACGCCAGCGCGAGGCGCTGACGCTGGCCATGCAGATGGGCTACTACGATATTCCGCGGGGCTGTTCGACAAAGGAGCTCGCCACCGAACTGGGAATCTCCGACCAGGCTGTCACCGAACGACTCCGGCGAGCGATCGTCGCGCTGGGAAGCGCCACACTGAATCCCGGAGACACCGCACACACAAATCGGTGATCGACGTCCACAGCGCACGTTTTTATGTTCGGCTCGCGGGCATCGATCAAGCGATTTCGACAGCCGCTCGCCCGGTTTCGGTGCATCTAATCGAGCGAACCCGATGGGACAGCGCCCCCGGCCGTCGTGGTATCACGACTCGCAGAAGGGTTAACCGTGGGTGGACGGTACGTATGATTGCAATGGCACACGGAAAAGTTGATTTCTTTAACGACACTGGCGGCTACGGGTTTATTTCGACGGACGATGCTGACGACGACGTATTCTTCCACATGGAAGACGTCGGCGGCGAGGATCTCACCGAAGGCGAGGAGATCGAATTCGATATCGAACAGTCCCCCAAGGGCCCACGCGCGACGAACGTCGTCCGCAACTGAGCTCTCTACTACTGTCGCACGCTGGCGACACTGCACACTCATTTCATTTTTGCGACACAGCCGTTCCAGCAGCGGCGCTCTCGGTCAGCATATTCCACCCACAGCTCGGGTGTCGCTCCCCACAGTCCGTCACCGATCAGACACGTATTTGAGTCGCGAGTGTCCGCGCTCACAACTCGTCGGGGTCGACCGCAAACGGACTCTCACCCGCTCGCCAGTCCCACCCCGGCAGCCGCGTCTGAAACCCCGCGGCCAACGCGGCATCGAGGTCGTCGAGGCCGGCGGCGTCGTCGCCCGCGCCGTGGGTGTGAACGTCCGCAATGTGGAACGTTGCCTGAGCGAGCACCGAAAGCGGCTGGCCGCCCGCAATGGTTGCGGCGAGTTCGCGGCCCAGTACCTCGTCGACGACGAAGCCCGGATAGTCGTCGGCCACGTCGAGATCGCGGAGCAGTCCGACGTATGCCGCAACATTCACCCCAACCTCGCCGTCGGCAAAAACACGGTCAACCTCACGTCGGTAGGCTTCCTGGGTAACCAAATCGACCACCGTGTCGAACTGTCGCCCCAGATACTCGCGCGTTTCGTTCAGCAGTGAAACGGTCACTGGTGTTCGCTGGTGAATCCACTCGTATTCGGCGACGACACGGTCTGCGGTGAACTCCATAGCCGAATGTCACACCGCTCCTGTTTCGGTTTTGCGAAGGGTTTTATAACGCGGATGGTTTACCATGCGGTAAGCGGGTTTTCGCGGTCTGTTCCCGCATTCGAACCTTCCAGAGAGTATTTCGATTATGTTCCCTACCGACCGACACGACACGAGCGGCTTTCCGTTTCGACCGGCCACCCACCGCGGTTCAGTCCCCGGCGGCCGGTCGCACCGAGGAAGTCGACGCGTGAATTTTGACGACGTATGAGCTCAGTAGACAAGCAACTCGACGAGTTACAAGCAGAGATTGACGCGGAAGTACCAGCCGACATCACGGTTTCGGACGTCAAGTACGAGGGCCCCGAGCTGGTCATCTACACGCCGCATCCCAAACGGTTCGCCGACGACGGCAACCTCGTTCGAAAACTCGCTAGCAAGCTTCGCAAGCGGATCACGATCCGACCGGATCCGAGCGCGCTGTCGGATCCCTCGACCGCCGACGCCAAGATTCGCTCGGTGATCCCCGACGAGGCGGACGTCACGGATCTCGACTTTCATCAGGATACTGGCGAGGTCGTCATCGAGGCGGCCAAACCGGGGATGGTGATCGGCCGACACGGTTCGACGCTTCGGGAGATCACGAAGGAGGTCGGCTGGACGCCTGAAGTCGTCCGCACCCCGCCAATCGAATCCTCGACCGTCTCCAACGTTCGCAACTTCCTCAAACAGGAACGCGACGAGCGCCGCGACGTGCTCGAACGGGTTGGCCGGCAGATCCACCGCGAGCAGATGGGTCGCGACCAGTGGGTCCGAATCACGACGCTTGGCTGCTGTCGTGAGGTCGGCCGCGCCGCGTTCATTCTCTCGACGGCCGAAACCCGCATTCTCATCGACTGTGGCGACAAACCCGGCGCGGACGGCGAAGTACCGTATCTCCAGGTTCCAGAGGCGCTGGGATCGGGCGCGAACTCGATCGACGCGGTCGTGTTGACCCACGCCCACCTCGATCACTCCGCGTTGTTGCCGCTGTTGTTCAAATACGGTTACGACGGCCCGATCTACTGTACGGAGCCAACGCGCGATCTGATGGGCCTACTCCAACTCGATTATCTCGATGTGGCAGCCAAAGAGGGACGAGCCCCGCCGTACGAATCGGAGATGGTTCGCGAAACGATCAAACACACCATCCCGCTGGAGTACGGCGATGTGACCGACATCGCACCCGACGTGAAAATCACGTTCCACAACGCGGGCCACATTCTCGGCTCGGCGGTCACGCACTTCCACATCGGCGACGGCCTCTACAACGTGGCGTTTTCTGGCGACATTCACTACGACGACACACGGCTGTTCAACGGCGCAGTCAACGACTTCCCACGGGTCGAAACGCTCGTCATGGAGTCGACGTACGGCGGCCGTAACGACTACCAGACCGACCAGGCCGACTCCGAGGAGAAGCTCATCGAGGTCATCAACGAAACCTACGACAACGAAGGCAAGATCCTGATCCCAGCGTTCGCCGTCGGCCGATCACAGGAGATCATGCTCGTTCTCGAAGAGGCAATGCGAAGCGGCAAGATTCCCGAAATGCCGATTCACCTTGACGGAATGATCTGGGAGGCGACCGCCATCCACACGACCTATCCCGAGTATCTCCGTGATGACCTTCGCGACCGGATTTTCCACGAGGACAAAAATCCGTTCCTCGCCGACCAGTTCAACCATATCGATGCCGGCGAGGAGGAACGACAGGAGGTCGCCGACGGCGACCAGTGTATCATTCTGTCGACCTCCGGCATGGTCACCGGCGGCCCGATTATGTCGTGGCTTCGCCACATCGGCCCCGACCCGGACTCGCGGCTCGTGTTTGTCGGCTATCAGGCGCAGGGAACACTCGGGCGCAGAATCCAAAACGGCTGGGACGAGATTCCCGTCAATGACAGCTATGGCGGTGGCCGCTCGAACACGCTTCAGCTCAACATGGACGTTGCGACCGTCGATGGCTTCTCGGGACACGCAGACCGCAAGGGGCTAATGGATTTCGTTCGAACAATGAATCCACGCCCCGAAAAAGTCCTCTGCGTCCACGGCGACGAACGATCCGTACAGGACCTCTCGTCGGCGCTCTACCACGAGTTCAACATGCGAACGTTCGCCCCAAAGAATCTCGAAACCTTCCGCTTCCGATAGCCGTTATCTGAGTTCCTTCCACCGCTCGCCACAGTCCGGGCAGGTCCGAATGGAAAACACCTCGTCTGGATCGCTCTCCTTTTTGAGCGTGATTTCACACGCCGAACAGGCAATCCGTCCGTAGTTGTCTTTGTAGAGTTCCCCGTCACGGAGCCCTTTGCGGGTTGATTTCATCGGCCGTTGTTACGTGCCCCGTGGTAAAAATCTCCCGCCTTGCCCGGTGCAAGCGGTGATTTTCCCACGCACAGCGTCCACTGCGAGAGATTTCACTGTCGACACAGGCCGACACATAACTGGGAGCGTTGTAGCTCACCGGGGAACGAACAGGACAACAGGAAGGAGGGCTGCAGTAGCCTGGATGCGGGAGGCATGAGGAGTGTGATGGTCGACGATTTGGGGGATGTCACGCCGCATCCTCACGCCCCTGCAGACCGTGCGGGAGTAGCCAAGCCAACGAACAGACCGAAAGCCAGTGGGACGTACGCTCGTGACAGTTGAACGGAGCGACGGCAGCCAAGCCGCCCTCCGCTCCCCGCTCAGCACCGACTTTGACGTGGCACCTCCATTTTTG
>LKMS01000121.1 GCA_001563965.1 Haloferacaceae archaeon PL-Br10_E2g29
AACGACGTCCACTCGCGAGGCTGGTTTGTCAGTCCGGCCACACGGAGTTCGCCGTCCGCGTCGTCCTCGCTTTCGCGAACCTCGATGCGGCCGTCGGCAATCTGACTCAGCGTGTTGACCGTCTGGGCGTCGTGGCTGTCTGGGTCGAGCGCGAACACGCCGAGACCGCCGGCGCTGTCGATGCGTGCTGACAGCGTGTGGGCGAACTGGAACAGCGTTCGAAGCTCGACGTACATCGACATCGACGAGAGACTGATCAGGGCGGTTCGCACGCGACCCTCGGATGCTGCTGCATACATCGATTCATACAGCGCCGAAAACCGCATGCCAATCCCCGTGAGATCGTTTTGGGTCGAGACGTATTTTACGGCGATGTCGCTGTCGGCTTGCCCGACTTCTTGGCCCGTACAGTCGACCACGCCGATCTGGTCGGTGTCGAGCGCGGGATACACTTTTTTGCAGGCCTCGAGCAGTCGGTTGCTCGTCATGGTCGTCGAAATGAACAGCGCGCCCTCACCGCTGTCGGTACCCGAAACCACCATCGACCGGGCGAATTGTTGGGCCTGACTAAACGGCGGCCCCGCAACCAGCACCGTTGTACCCGGCGCGATTGGAGCCAATGGAATGCCCTCGGCAAACGTGTAGTCGTCTTCTTGACTCATTGTTCACCCCCGTCGACGACAATTTTCGAGTCGAGTCTGGCGTGGAGGATAATCTGCTCCATTGCGAGCGCGGCCAACTCCCGTAGATACGCCTTGTCGTTCGCCGAAAACGTCCGTGTTTTGTCGTCGTACACGCAGAGTGAGCCGATCACGAGTCCCGATGGCGTCACGAGGTTTGCTCCGAGATACGACTGGATTCCGAGGTCGATCAGCCCGCCGCTTCGCGAGGCGAATCGGGGATCTTCGCGCACGTCTTCGACGGCCATGACGTGTTCGTCTTCGAGAATGGTGAACGTACAGATCGAATTTTCGCGATCCATCGTCTCCCAGTCGCGTGCATCGCCATAGCAGGCCAGAAACTCCTGGCTGTGTTCGTCGATGATGTTGATCGACGCGATGTCGACCTCGAAATGCGACGCGGCAAGATTCGTAATCCGGTCGAGTGAGGAACGCAACTCATCGCTATCGAGGTTGTACGAGCGTAGGGCGGCCAGTCGCGAGCCCTCGCTGTCGGGAACGGGATACGAGCGCTGGGCACCCGTTTCGATTGTTGTTCGCACCAGTTGCGACAGCCGTTCAACAGCGAACACCGAGCCTTTGCCGACGTACTCGGTCACCGAGCCACGAAACGAATCGGTATCGACCGTCTCGGGGTCGACGTCGGTGTAGAGAATACAGCCGGCGTCGGGAGCGACTTCATCGGCTGCGGCGACGACGTCGGCACCCGTCCCGTCAGCCAGCGAATACTCCGTGATGACGACGGTGGTGTCCGCGGTCAACGCTGATTTGGCCTGTGCAACCGAGCCGGCGGTTTCGATGACCGGTTCGATGTCGGCCAACTCGGTTCGGAGGCTCCCAACGGTCTCCTCGCGGGCCGCCGGGTCACCATCAACACAGAGAATTCGGTATGACATCGTGCCCACAAAACAACTGGGATGGGTAAATAACTACGTGCCACTCGGGTTGCTGTCGGCCATCCCGTGTGACAGCCCCACGGTTGTCACGCGATCGACGACCCGACACCAGACGGCGAAAATATGCATGTGTGTGCATATATCGGGCCAACCACACGCGCCAGACAGCACAAACACGGGGTTTTTAGCCGGTGGCTCGCGTACGGGTAGTTATGGAATCCGGCCGGGAGTCTCCCCGCCAGCTGGCCGACGGACCGACCGAAAAATGCGGCGTTGTCGGCATCGCGCTGGCCGACCGTGCGGTCGCCCGCCCGCTTTACTACTCGTTGTACGCGCTGCAACACCGGGGCCAGGAGTCCGCGGGTATCGTCACGCACGATGGCTTCCAACAACACAGCCACGTCGAGATGGGCCTCGTTGGCGACGCGTTCACCGCGGCCGACCTCGAATCGCTCAACGGCTCGACGGGCATCGGCCACGTTCGCTACCCGACCGAGGGCAGCATCAACGCCTGCTGTGCCCAGCCGTTTTCGGTCTCGTTCAAATCCGGCTCACTCGGACTCTCGCACAACGGAAACCTCGTCAACGCCACCGAAATCCGCGACGAACTGGCGAATCTCGGTCACGCATTCACCTCCGATGGCGACACGGAGGTCATCGCCCACGACATCGCGCGCAACTTGCTCGACGAGGACCTCATTCGGGCGGTCAAACACACGATGGAGCGCATCCACGGCTCGTACTCGCTGACAATCATGCACGACGACGTCGTTCTCGGCGTCCGCGACCCGCAAGGAAACCGGCCGCTGTGTCTCGGTAAACTCGATGACGGCTATGTGCTCGCCTCCGAATCGGTCGTGATCGACACGCTCGATGGCGAACTGATACGCGACGTTCGCCCCGGCGAACTCATCGTGCTGAACGGCGACGGCTCGGGATACGACTCGTATCAACTCATCTCGAACGACCATACGGCCCACTGCTTTTTTGAACACGTCTACTTTGCCCGCCCCGACTCCGTCATCGACGACAGCCTCGTCTACGAGGTTCGCCGAACGCTCGGTGGCAAGCTCTGGGAGGAAAGCGGCATCGAGACCGACGTGGTGTTACCCGTTCCCGACTCGGGCCGTGCGTTCGCCTCGGGCTATGCGGATGCGGCCAACGAGACGACCGCCGACGGCGAGCCACGCGCCAAAGACGACGCGGGCGTTGAGTTCGCCGAGGGACTGATGAAAAACCGCTACGTCGGCCGAACGTTCATCATGCCGACCCAGGACGAGCGCGAGCGCGCCGTCCGGCTCAAACTCAATCCGATCAAAAGCACGATTGAGGGGAAAACGGTCACCATTATTGACGACTCCATCGTTCGAGGAACCACCTCGAACCAGCTCGTCCGGCTGCTCAAAGACGCCGGGGCCGAGGAAGTTCACATGCGCGTTGGCTCGCCACCGATCGTCGCACCCTGCTACATGGGGATCAACATGGCGACGCGCGACGAACTCATTGCTGCAAACAAATCGGTCGACGAAATCCGCCAGGAAATCGGTGCGGACAGTCTCGCGTACCTGTCGATCGACGCCATTGCCGAGAGTCTCGACAGCGAACGTCACGACCTGTGTCTGGGTTGTGTCACTGGCGAGTATCCGTTCGATATCGACGGCGAGACGGCCGACCGTGCCGTCGAGCGGCCCGTTATCGGCGAAAAACAGCCGTTTGCGGCCGACGACTGAGCCGACACTGTTCGCGACGCAGTCGTCACCGGTTTCAGTTGGACTTATTTCCCTGCCCTCGTACGGTCGATTATGAGCGAGTCACCAGGCGGACCGATCGGCCGGCGCGATCTGCTTCGTGTAGGCGTCGGTCTCGGCGCAGCGGCCGCGGTTGGACAGCCCGTCGCCGCAGAGGACGACCCGTATGACGGCTGGTTCGACGATGTCGAGAACTTCGAAGGAACCGTCGATTTCAGCGGCGAAGAGACCGTTGAGGTCGTTGTTGGCGCGGGCGACGATGGATTGTTGTTCGAACCGCCAGCCGTTCAGGTCGACCCGGACACCACGGTCGTCTGGGAGTGGAGCGGCGAGGGCGGCGACCACAACGTCGCCGAAGAGGACGACGTGTTCCGCAGCGAAACCGTCTCCGACGAGGGTCATACGTTCGAACACGAGTTCACCGAGGACGACGACGGCGAAATATACCGCTACGTCTGTACGCCACACGAAGGCGTGAATATGCTCGGCGCGGTCGCCGTCGGCGACGTCATCGAGGACACTATCGGCGAAAACGGCAATGGTAACGGTAACGGCGACGACGAAACTGACCAAACCGGCGGCGGGGTGTTTGATCTCTTCCCGACCCAGCCACTGTCGACCGAGGGGGCGTTGGCCACGGTCGGTGGCGTGATTCTGTTTGCGCTGCTCTCACCGCTCTTTTTTGCCCTGGTGCTGAAGTACGTCTACGAGGACGACCGGCCACAGTAACCGAACGCGTGTCGCTTTTTGCTCAGTAGAGGACGTACAGAAACACGTAGACGCCGATTCCGAGCGCAAACGAAACCACCCAGAGCACCGCGGCAATCTGGCCGACGCTTCGGTGCCGCGTCATGTAGAGCTCCTCCACGGGCCGGGTTATCGCCAGCAGCAGGACGTAAAACAGCAAGGGTACACAGCAGACTGCCAGCAGAATGTGAACCGCGAGCATCGGAAGGTAGACGAACTGCTCGATGACTGCCGGGCCGGTGAACGGTTCTGGCCCTTCGAGACTGACACGGTAAAGATAAAACACTAAAAAGAGGGTGAACAGCGCGAACGAGACGAGCATGAACGCACGGTGGCGGTCGATGTTGTTTCGACGAATCGCGCGCCAGCCGGCGACGATGGTCACGATCGCGGTGGCGCTGAGAACGACGTTGAGATGTGGGATCAGTGCAATGAGTGACTCGTTTCGCGGGAGCAACCCGTCGGGAACGACGCCGCCGACCGCACCGAAAATCGCGCCGAGCGAGACGAGACTCAACACGGCAGTGAGCAACGGCACCTGATTTCGAAGCGCAACAGCCATATCGGTACTCGGTGGTGGAGGATCGAAAACCATTCGTTTGGCGGGGAGTCGACACCGAGGGGCCCAACCTTTGTGACGTGGTACGCGTCGTTGACGACCGCGAAAACCCACAGCCGGCTATGCGAAACGCCGCCACGGCCCTCGCAAAAGAAAGGGCTTTTAATGAACCCCCGTAAAGAACAGATGCGCGAAAGCGACACAAAACACACGACGAGCGTGGGTAGCCAAGCCAGGCCAACGGCGCAGCGTTGAGGGCGCTGTCCTGTAGAGGTCCGCCGGTTCAAATCCGGTCCCACGCATCGTACGGGTGGCTCCGCCACCTATTGGCGAGCGGGCGACGCCCGCGAGCCTCGATGCTCGGTGTTGTCTCTACGACAGCACCCACGCACAATTCTACGGAACACAAAACCAGTGAGCGACTGCCGTGTTGTCTCCGCGCTGGGAAACTTTAGGGTGACAGCATCACGCTGGCGGCGCACGTGGCGCGATCACCACTGAAGAGTTAAACATCCATCCACCCAACTGGTGAGATATGGCAAAGTACTCGACTGGCGGCGGCGGCGGCAGTGGCGATGGCGACGCCTGTGAGCTCTGCGGGAAAGCCAGCAACCGGCTCAGCAACGCAAACATCGCGGGGGCGATGCTGTTGGTCTGTCCGGAGTGTGCACCACACGACGACAACCGCAAATCGAGCAAAAGCGGCGGCAAACACGGCAAATCCAGCGG
>LKMS01000122.1 GCA_001563965.1 Haloferacaceae archaeon PL-Br10_E2g29
CCGATCACGTCGGTTGCTTTCGTGCCGCCGATCACCATGGTGACCTGCCCATCGAACTCCTTGGTCGCAATTGCGGTGTTGGCCTCGTACTCCGACTGCATCACGCGGCCCGCAAACGCGGGCAAAACGAGCGGAAAGCCGACCAGCGACGCGTGTTTGCGGTGTGCCGCGGAGTAGGCGTCGTTGATGTAGGCGTCGAAATGCGACGCGAGCGTCCGGACGAACTCGGTTTTGGCTTTCACCGCGGGATCGGCCTCGGGCAACTCGTCGTCGCTCATGCGAGTGTTGTCGAGCAACAACACCTCGCCGGCTTCGAGCGCGTCAATGGCGGCGAGCGCATCCGCGCCGTAGATGTCGTCGACGAACCCCACGTCGCGGTCGATGTACGAGGCGAGAATGTCGGCGTGCTGATCGAGCGAGACGAAGTCGTCGTCACCGGGGCGACCCTGATGGGCCATGAGGACGACGCGGTGGCCCGCCTCGGCGAGTTCTTTGA
The DNA here is from genome assembly GCA_001563965.1 of Haloferacaceae archaeon PL-Br10_E2g29. GTDB lineage: Archaea > Halobacteriota > Halobacteria > Halobacteriales > Haloferacaceae > PL-Br10-E2g29. The sequence continues at coordinate 497 of LKMS01000122.1, forward strand.
CCGTTTTGGCGTGGCGCTCGAACCGGCGGTTGTCCTGGACGGTGCCGTCTTCAACGGGTGAGTTGAGGTCGAGGCGAACGAGCACGCGTTGGTCGGGGTCGAGGTCGTCGATGGTGTTGAACGAGGTCATGGGTGTCAATTGGGGTACGAGTGAAAAAGTGATTGGGTCTGGTGCGGTCGAAAGAGAGTCGGAAGCGGTCAGCTCGGTCGGGTCGGCCCGCTCAGGCTTCGTCGATGATGAGCGCAGCCGTGTCGATCATGCGGTTCGAGAAGCCGTACTCGTTGTCGTACCAGGTGAGGATTTTCACGAGGCCGCCGTCGCCGATGACGTTCGTCGAGTTGAGATCGGCGTACGACGAAAACGGGAGGCCGATGATGTCGCTGGAGACGACCTCGTCATCGGTGTAGCCGAGGACGCCGGCGAGTGGACCGCTGTCGGCCGCTGCGCGGAACGCGTCGTTGACGTCGTCGGCCGTCACGTCGGCCTCGAGGTCGACGACGAGTTCGGTCAGCGACCCGTTCGGAATCGGGACACGGATCGCCATCCCGTCGATTTTGCCCTCCAGCTGGGGAAGGATTTCGGTCGTTGCCTGTGCGGCACCCGTCGAAGTGGGCACGATGTTTTCGGCGGCCGCGCGGCCACGGCGCTGTTTGGCCTTCGGCGCGTCGATCAGCGTCTGGCTGCCCGTGTAGGCGTGAACAGTCGTCAGCGTCGCCGAGTTGATTTCGAACTCCTCGTCGAGAATCTGGGCGACGGGCGTGACGCTGTTGGTCGTACAGGAGGCGTTCGAGACGATGTCCTCGCCGTCGTACTCGTCGTGGTTAACACCGTAGACGAGGGTTTTGACCGGCTTTTCACCCTTGGGTGGGGCCGAAATGATGACCTTGTCAGCACCGGCTTCGAGGTGCTGGGCGGCGTCGTCTTTCGTCCGGAAGATGCCGGTGCATTCGAGCGCGACGTCGACATCGAGTTCGCCCCACGGCAGTTCGGTCGGGCTCTGGATGTTGAACAACGGCACCGACGTGCCGCCGATGGTGAGTTCGTCGCCATCGAGTTCGAGGCCGTCGAGACGGCCCATGATGGTGTCGTACTTACAGAGGTACCGCATGTCCTCGAAGTCCATCACATCGTTGATGCCGGCGAGTTCGACGCGTGGGTTGTCGAAAATCGCGCGGAACGTACTCCGGCCGATCCGACCGAACCCGTTGAGGCCGACTCGGATGACCTCGCTTTCGTCGACGTCGTCTGCCGCATCCAAATAGGATTTACTCATACCCGAATGAGAAGTCTACAACTACTTAAAACAGCCCGAAGTGCCGCCATGACATTCCCAATCAATTGGGAGAAATGACGTGGTGTGTCCGAAACGCAGCGGGTGATGTACGCGGTGGAGATCGCATTCAGCAGGGACAGAAACCTTTTGCCCGGCGCTTGCGTACGGGTTGCTGATGAGACGAAACGATGGCGATGATCCGTTTGGCGACATTTTTGACGAAATCGAGCGCATGATGCAGGGCATGACCGCCGCGGATGACGCCGGCTTCGCCTCCGAAACACACATCGATGTCTACGAGGAGGGCGAGACGGTTCGACTCGTCGCCGACCTGCCGGGCGTCAACAAAACCGAACTCGGCCTCCAGTGTGATGGCACGACCCTCACGATCAGCGCGGCGAGCGATCACCGCGAGTACGACGAACGGGTTCGACTGCCGGTGACCGTCGACGAACACTCCGCGACGGCAACGTTCAACAACGGCGTCCTCCACGTCACGTTCGACCGCGCAGACGAGTCGGCCGCCATCGACGTCGAGTAACGAGTCGCGCCCACACCGTTTCGCTCACCCTCCGTTTTTCGACGACGTCCGCCCTCGCTCGGCCGTCTCATGAATCAGCCCTGCGAGTCGATCGTAGAAATCCGGTTCGTACTTTGTCGCCGCATCGATCGTCGGCCGCGCGTTCGTCTCGTTGACGACGAGCCGGTCGTCGGTTTCGAGCAGATCGACGCCGAGATACGGAATGTCGAGCACGGCCGCCGTTCGTTCGGCGAGTCGCTGGTGGCGGTCGGGCAGGTCGACGCCGGTCGCGGTGGCTCCGCGGTGGACGTTGTGTTTCCACCGCCCCTCGCCGAGCGAGTCGGGCAGCCGCCGTTCGACCGCGCCAACGCAGTCGCCGTCGATCACCATCGCTCGATAGTCGCGCGCGTCGGGCAGATACTCCTGGATGAGATACGATTTGTCGCCGGTCGCCCGGAAATCGTGCACCAGATTCAGATAGTCGACGAGGCCCAGCAACGAGTCGAGGTCGGCGGCTTTGGCGACGCCAATGCCCCGGGTCGTCGAGTTGGGTTTGACGACGACCGGGAAGGAAAACTCGGAGACTGCGTCGACGACGACCGACTCACCAACGGGGTTCGAGATCATCACCGTCCGTGGCACGGCAACTCCCGCCGCGTCAAGTGCGGCGATCACGCCGGCCTTATTTCGCGATGACAGCACCGCCTCGCGGTCATTGACCCACGGAATGTCGAGACGGGCGTCGAGGGCTGCACCCTCCATGAGTCGGCCGGGATAGACGAAGCCGACGTCGAAGTTAGCCGAGAGGGCAGCATCAGCGGGATCCACATCGGTGAGTCGAATCGCGCGTTTTTTCACCTGCACATGGGTGACCTCGATGTCGCGGTCGGCGAAGGGTTCGCGTACACGATCAAAGGTTTCAGCCCGTGTCGTCATCGCCAGCCGGAGCATACGCTGGCGGTCGGGTGGAGAGGTGAAAAGTGGTCGGTCTCGGTCGCTCAGGCGACGAGTTCTTTCTCGCCGCGTTCGACGACGATGCGGCACGGCGGCGAGATTTTGTTGTACGCACGCCGGAAGGCTTCTTTGACGACGGGTGCTTGGTCGACGTCGCAGTAGGCGGTGAAAATCGGTTCGTCAGCACCCATTCGGGCGGCGGTGCCGACGATTTTGCCGAACGACTGGCGCATCCCGTCGGAAACACGGTCCGCACCCGCGCCAGTTGCCTGTTTGTTCTCGCGGAGAATCTGGTGGGGGAACTTGCGAAGCTGCATCTTGTAGTTGCCCTCACCGAGCGTTTTCAGCAGATGACGGTTGGCCGACAGTCGCGAGGATTCGAGCGAGCCGTGGCGGATTTGGACGGCTTCCTCGGTGACGAGGCTGATTTTGACGGGGTAGTCGTCGGGGTCGGCCTGGAGGTCGCCCATGCTGTGCTGTGCGACCTTCGACTGCGGGATGCCGGTGATATACTCACGTCGGGTGTACGAGGGCTTGTCGATATCCCTGTACATCGAGGCTGGTTTTTCTCCCATGGTTACTTATCCGGTCGAACGCCGCTTGCCCGAATAAAGCCTTCGATGAAAGTCCGCGTATTACCGCCTGTGAGCCAGTCACACGGCCGAATTCGGCGGTTACTCGCGTTCGTCGGCCCGAGCCGGCGGTTCGGCCGCCACCGAGCGACCGCCAGTCGACGTGGGTTCATCGGCGGAGTCGACCACGTCAGCCGCCGGCGACGACGGCGGCTCGACGGAGACGAACGCCAATCCTGCCTCGTCAAGCAGCGCCGCCGCCCGGTCAGTCACCGAGGGCGCGACCAGAACACCGCGAACAACCGCTCGGTCGCCGACTTCCCGCGCGATGGCGTCGACGTAGCGCTGGAGTTGGCTGACGGCACTCGGCCCGACGCGACGACGTTTCAGCTCGACCACGACCGGCGTCCCCGAGTCGTCGCGGCCAAACAGGTCAATTGGGCCGGCGTCGGTGGGCCGTTCGGTCGCCAGCGGTTCGAATCCCTGGGTGATCGCATCGGGATTGTCGATGAGGAACGTGCGGAGGTCGGCCTCGCTGCCGGTCACCGAAAGCTGTCGACGACCGCTCACCGAGAGTGCCGAGAGCTGTTCGACCGCGTCGAACCGGATGTCGAGCGTTTCGTCGGGTGACGACCGGACGCTCCGAACGCGAAGCTGTCCGTCACGAACTGCCGCGTGATGCTGTGAACCGGGCGGTTGCCAGTTCACCGGCTGTTGGTTTTCGTCGGTGTGAACCAGCGCCGAGCCGTCGGGTTTGAGAATCACGAGGCGACGACCGAGTCCGAGCGTCGAGGCTGCCCGGCCGTCGTACTCGACCGTACAGCGGCCGAAAATGGTGATGAGATCGCCACGCTCGAAGGCGGCTTCGAGCTCCCACAGCGCCTCACGGTGGGCCGGCTGATGAATAGTCGTCACACTCACGATGGCGGCTACACGGCGGATGGACAAAAATAGCCGGACAGGCGACGCCCAAACCGATTTGATTGTGTCGGCCGTAGGTCGCCTATGGTCCGCGTTGCCGACACGATCGAAATCGACGTCACAGCCGAGGCCGTGTTTCGGTTCCTCGATGACCCCGAAAGCCACGCGACGATCACGCCAGCAATCGATCGAATCGAAAACGTCGAACCGCTCGACAACGGCGGCAAGCAACTCGACTACACCTACCGAATGGTCGGAATCCCTATCGACGGTCATCTCACGCAGACGGTGCACGAGCCGCCCAGTCGTCACGTCTTCGCACTCGAAAGCGGAATCGATGGCGAACTGGGATTCGATATCGAGTCGACCGAATCGGGCTGTCTGGTAACGTACCATGCGGAGTACGCGATTCCGGGCCGGCTGCTTTCGCGGGTCGTCGAGCCCGCGGTCCGTCGGTACAACGAACGACAGCTACAGACCACACTCGAGAATTTGAAGCGGGAAGTCGAAAACACGTAAATGGGAGGGGTTACACATATCTGCTCGCGAATGCGGGCGATGCTGCTCTCGTGTTGGTTAACAAAAATGCCGCCTCCC
>LKMS01000123.1 GCA_001563965.1 Haloferacaceae archaeon PL-Br10_E2g29
CCAACAAAATCGACCGAAAAAAGAACGTTTTTGTACCCACTCTTCGTCTGCTTCGACTGTATCACGTGGACATCCAGTTATGTCCAATCATCTAATACGCCGAGTAAACGGTCTCTGGGAGCCGTATTAACCGTGGCACCACAAAGTTCCAGATGAAATGAAGGGGAATAAATGACTGGTGACAATACACACACAGACGACATTTCTACGAACCGATCAGACGACTCGCAGGCCGATTCGACCGAGTCACCACCTGTATCGACAGCAACGGACGAGAACACGTCGACCAAAGATGTCGACGACGACCCACTCGATGCTAGTGACTCGACGCGTACAGCAACACGTGACCGTTCGGCAGCGTCGCCACATCTCGACTTCGACAGCATGCTTGACGAACCCGATGTGACCGATAGACTCGGTGGCCCAGACGGGGTTACTGACGCTGACGGCCTCGAAAGCAAGGGTTTGTTTGACGATCTCCTTGCCGGGGAACCGATTTTCGAGAATAAGGAGGTTCTTCGTCCCTCGTACACGCCCCACAAACTCCCCCACCGAACCGATCAGATCAACCAGATGGCAACGATTCTCGTCTCGGCACTCCGTGGCGACACCCCATCAAACATCTTGATTTACGGCAAAACGGGAACTGGTAAAACCGCCAGCGCAAAGTTCGTGAGCCAGGAACTCGAATCCACCTCAAAAAAGTACGACGTTCCCTGCGAGGTCGAGTACATCAACTGCGAGGTAACCGATACCCAGTATCGCGTGCTTGCCCAGCTCGCAAACAAGTTCATTGAGAAGAACGTAGCTCGCATCGAAGCCGAAATCACGGCGCTTGAACAGCTTCGAGATACGATGGCAGACGGAGTAGATTCTGCGGCCACGTCGGCGTCCGATTCGGATCGATCTCACTCATCATCCCGTTCCTCGTCACCGAATTCACGCACAGAGCCACCGGCCCAACAACCCGGTGAGCAGTCAGCCGGCGACCGTGTCGAAATTGATCCGACCGCGTACGACTCGGTTGACGAGGTAACCGAACGGATCGAGTCGCTGACTGAGGATGCCGACGAACTCGAACCCGTCCCGATGACGGGATGGCCGACCGATCGCGTCTATTCGACCTTTTTCGACGCGGTCGATTACAACGAACGGGTCGTCGTTATCATGCTCGACGAAATCGACAAACTCGTCGAAAAAAGCGGTGACGACACGCTGTATAATCTCTCGCGAATGAACTCCGAGCTCGTCAACTCGCGGATCTCGATTATGGGGATCTCGAACGATCTGAAGTTCACCGACTTTCTCGATCCGCGCGTCAAATCCTCACTCGGCGAGGAAGAGATCGTCTTTCCGCCGTACGATGCGACCCAACTTCGCGATATTCTCCAACACCGTGCGGATGTCGCGTTCAAACCGGACGCACTCACCAGCGACGTGATTCCGTTGTGTGCGGCGTTCGCCGCGCAAGAACACGGTGATGCTCGTCGCGCGCTCGACCTCCTTCGGACGGCTGGCGAACTGGCCGAACGGAGTCAAGCGGATATCATTGAGGAAACACATGTCAGACAGGCTCAAGACAAGATCGAACTCGACCGTGTTGTCGAGGTGGTCCGCACGCTTCCAACCCAGAGCAAAATCGTCCTCTTCTCGATTATTCTCCTCGAAAAAAACGGCGTCCACAACATCAACACCGGCGAGGTGTTCAACATCTACAAACGTCTCTGTGAGGAGATTGATGCCGACGTCCTCACCCAGCGGCGGGTTACGGATCTAATCAGCGAACTCGATATGCTCGGCATCGTCAACGCGGTCGTTGTCTCGAAGGGTCGCTACGGTCGGACCAAGGAGATGGGACTCTCGGTTCCACTTGAGGAAACTGAAGCGGTTCTCCTCTCGGACTCCAGACTCGGCGATATCGAAAATGTGCAGCCGTTCGTCCAAGCACGGTTCGACAACTAACGACGATTTTCACCATCGGTGATGTCGTCGGTAGCAACAGTGTCGACGTCGACATCAATCGCTTCTCTCGACTACTGGCTCACTACGATCGACTGAAAGCCACAAGACTGCCGCCAACTACCCCACCAACCGCTCCGATTCCGACCGGAAGCAGTGGGCCGCTACTGGCCGCACCCGTGACGGCCAGCCGAATCCAGCCGAGATACGGGATTCGAAGCCGCCCAACACCGGTTACCCAGTCGGGCTCGACAACGGGCGCAATCCCGCTGGCTTGGTCGTACCGGCTGTTGCTGTTTTGATTGTCTCCCTTGGTGATGTAGCCGCTGTTGGGGGCCGGACAGTTCGAGAGTTCGTCACAGTCGCTCGCGTCAGTATAGTCGGGATCCGCCCGGTCGTGCCAGTCTTCGCCCTCCTCAACGAACAGGTGGGCGCGATGGATTATGGGCGACCCGCGAGAGCCTGGTTCGTTAAAGACAATTACGTTTCCGGGATCACTGAAACTGCTGTAGCCGGTCGTTTCTGCGGTCTCTGCGGTGACGATTCCGTGGTCGTCTGCCTCGCCGGCGGCAAACCGGCCGGGGTCGGTCACGAAGACGAGATCATACTGGTTAATATTCGGCTCCATGCTCCCACTTTCGACGGCAACCATGGGCGGCCAGACGCCGCTGAGGCCGAACAGGAGTAGTCCGATAATGATGACGATGCCAACGCTGATGAGAATTTCTCGAATAAATACCAGTGGCCCGGTTTCTGCGCCCCAGAACTGTTGCCACGGCGATTGATTTCTCCGGTCGTTCCGCGCTGCCGATGAGCTACCGTCGGACGGCGTGCTCAACCGATCGTCGACGGAGCGTACATTGTCAGTCTGGGAAGCTGTCGGTTCCTCATCAGTCGGTTCAGTAGCAGGTGGCTCATGGACGTCGTCGTCAGCAGCCGAACTGATTGCGTCGTCGCGAGCGTTCGGTTTGGTGACGTCGTCAACGGTAGTCGGTTCGGTGTCCTCGTCGGTAGCAGATGGGTCCACGCCAGCGTCGTGATCGGCTGACTCCCGACGGTCCCTGCCATCCATTACCCGCCTTTAATCGGGTGACTGTTTGAACCTTCTGGGCCGGCGCTGTGCGTCGTCGGCATCCTTTTGACTGGAGCGACCCGAGAACATCGCAGTGCCTTCCGAGACGCCGTCACGAATCGTCCAGACGCTGGCGCGACAGGGTTACAACGCCGAGCGCGAGGCAGTGACACTGCTCGCGAACGCGTCGAATCCGGCCGCCACCATCGAGGCAGTTGTTGAGGCGGCCGATGACGACGCGCTCAGACTCACCGCCGAGGACGTCCGTGCCTGTCTCGCACAGCGTGAACCCGTTGCCGACCCGCCGGGCGTTGACGCGAACGCGACTCAGACGCACGCGGACGCGAACGCGACTTCGACCAACACAACCGGATCCACTCAGCCATCACAACCCTCTGTTTCAACTGGAGACAAAAAGACAGAAAAAGACCTGCAGAAACCCGAATCTCCACCTGAAAAAAAGCGGTTGTCAGACACCGATCGTAAAGAAACTACCTCGACAGCGAAATCCCCTCCCGAGCGCACCCCATCTCCGGCCGAAATCACGGGTGACATCACCGGGCGAAGCACGGGAACGGGCAAGTACAGTCAGTTTGTGACGACGTTTCGCGACCGGTACGAACGGCTGTCGAAACTGCTGCGAAGCCGGGTCAACCACCGCCCCGCGTCAGCGATTGCCGCGATGCCCGGTGGCAGCGAGGCTGAACTCGTCGGGCTCGTCAACGACATTCGCTCGACCGCCAGCGGTCACTGGCTCATCGAACTCGAAGACACGACGGGGACGTTTCCGGCGCTCGTAATGAAGGATCGGCCGATCGCCGAACTGGTCGACGAACTCCTGTTGGACGAGTGCGTTGCGGTTCAAGGAACGCTTTCGGACGACGCGGGCATTCTGTTTACCGATTCGATTCACTTTCCGGATGTGCCGCGAACGTTCCGGCCAAACACGGCCGACCGTCACGTGCAAGCGGCGCTCATCTCGGACGTCCACGTCGGCAGCCAGGAGTTCATGGCTGACGCGTGGAACCGATTTGCCGACTGGCTACACACCAACGAGGCCGAACACGTCGAGTACCTTCTCATCGCGGGCGACATGGTCGAAGGCGTCGGCATCTATCCGAATCAGGACGAGGAGCTCGACATTATCGACATTTTCGACCAGTATGAGGCGTTTTCCGAGCATCTGAAATCGGTTCCCGGTGACCTCGAAATCGTGATGATCCCCGGCAATCACGACGCGGTTCGGCTTGCGGAACCCCAACCCGGATTCGACGAGGAACTCCGCGAAATCATGTCCGCACACGACCCACGAATCACGGGCAATCCGTCGACAGTCGCCATAGAGGGTGTCTCGGTACTGATGTATCACGGTGTCTCGCTTGACGAGGTCATCGCGGAACTGCCGAGCGACAAGGCGAGCTACGACGAGCCACACAAGGCGATGTACCAACTCCTGAAAAAACGCCACGTGGCCCCACAGTTTGGCGGGCACACGCGGGTTGCCCCCGAGGAGAAGGATTATCTCGTTATCGAGAACGTCCCCGACATCTTCCACACCGGCCACGTCCACAAACTCGGCTGGGGGAAGTACCACAACGTGCTCGCGGTCAACAGCGGCTGTTGGCAGTCCCAAACTGACTTCCAAAAGAAGGTGAATATCAATCCCGACGTGGCGCACGCGCCGATTGTCGACCTCGACACGTTGGAGATGACGGTTCGGAAGTTCGCGTAGTTGTCACCGAGTTCTTTACGCACGGTTTTCATGGTCGCTGTCGGAACCGAAGCGTCCGTGAGCCACGGAACATCGGCCCGGTTCCGTCCTCTCTGAAGCCGGCGGCTTTGGCCGCCGCCTGCAACTCGGCTGCCTCCTGTTCGATCAGCAGTTCGACCGCCATTTCCTCGCTGGCGGCAAAGCGAACTGGCTCGGCCAACAGCTGTTCGCAGGCGTCTGGGACTCCGCCGAGTTGGGTGACGTGGACGGTCTGTCCGTGGGCATCGAAGCTCACGAATCCGAGCAGTTCGGTTTCAACCGTGTTGGTGTCGAGGTTGGGATCGTTTCCGCTTTGCTCGCGCTCGGCGACGCGGACGCTCCGGTCGTGAACGAGATTACGGACGACATCGGTCGGCGCATCAGCCAGTGCGGCAATTGCCTCAGCATCGTCTTCGACCGCATCCCGAACGTGCATGTGGGTTGCTACCGTGTGAATCCGCATAAACATTGGCGAACACGTGGCCGCCCAACTGAAGGCTTTATTGCTGCCCGCAGAAAACGGCTCGCTATGAGCACGGCCAC
>LKMS01000124.1 GCA_001563965.1 Haloferacaceae archaeon PL-Br10_E2g29
GACAAACCGCTCGGCGAAAATCTCCGCGCCGTTGGCGATCAGTTCGGCGGACTGCAGGAGGTTGTGCGCGAGCACGGGCTTGTAGAGATTGAGATCGAGTTGGCCGCCCGACGCACCCGCCGCGACCGCCGCGTCGTTGCCGACGACCTGCGTGTGCAGTTGGTTGACCGCCTCGGCGACGACCGGATTGATTTTGCCAGGCATGATCGAACTGCCGGGCTGGTTTTCTGGTTGTTCGATCTCGCCGAGGCCGTTGCGCGGGCCCGACGCGAGCAGGCGGAGATCGTTGGCAATCTTGGTCAGACTGCCGGCGACCGTCCGCAGCGCGCCGTGGGCCTCGGCCATCGCGTCGTGGGCGGCTTGCGCCTCGAAGTGATTGTCGGCCTCGCGAAACGGCAGTCCCGTCTCGTCAGCGATGTACTCGGCCGCGCGCTCGGGAAACTCGGGATGCGTGTTGAGCCCGGTCCCGACCGCGGTGCCGCCAAGCGCGAGTTCGGCGAGACTGCCTTGGGCGCGCTCGACGCGGCCGATTCCCTTCTCGATCTGGGTGCGGTAGCCGCCGAACTCCTGGCCGAGTCGAACCGGCGTGGCGTCCTGCAGGTGCGTTCGGCCGGTTTTGACGACCCCGTCGAAGGCGACCTCCTTTTCGGCGAGGCTATCGCGAAGCGTTTCGAGCGCAGGAACGACGTCCTTTGCGAGTGCTTCGAGCGACGCGACGTGCATCGCGGTCGGGATCACGTCGTTGCTCGACTGGCCGTAGTTGACGTGGTCGTTGGGATGAACGACGCGGTCTCCGATCTCGTGGCCCAGAATCTCCGCGGCGCGGTTGGCGATCACCTCGTTTGCATTCATGTTCGAGGAGGTTCCCGAGCCGGTCTGAAACACGTCGACCGGGAACTGATCGTCGAGCTCGCCGGCGATCACTTCATCGGCCGCCTCGATCACGGCGTCGGCAACGTCGTCATCGAGCAGTCCGAGGTCGCGGTTGGCCTGGGCCGCGCCCGTTTTGACGACCCCGAGCGCTCGAATGAACCGCCGCCCGAAGCTGATTCCCGAAATGGGGAAGTTCTCGATCGCCCGCTGGGTCTGTGCGCCCCAGTAGGCGTTAGCTGGAACTTGCATCTCGCCGAGGCTGTCGGATTCCGTCCGGAACTCGTCTGACATGGCTCGGCAAACGAGCGAATAGGGCCTAAAAGCTCTGATCGACGACCGCGTAGTGGCCACACCGATTGCCGGCTTCAGATTCCGTCGACATCGACGGCCGCAGTCAGTCGTCGCCGTGTTCGGCGTACGCCTCGGGGGTGTACGTTTGGAGTTCGATCGCGTGAATGTCGGTCGTCATCGCCTCGCCGAGCGCGTCGTAGACGAGTTGGTGTTGGGCGACGAGGCGCTTGCCCGCGAAGGCGGGCGAGACGACGACCGCCGCAAAGTGGGCGTCCTCGAAGTTCTGATCGACCGATCGCGGCGTGGTGACGGTCGCCTCACAGTCCTCGATTGCGGCTTCGATCGTGGCTTCGATCTCGGCTGGGTGCATACCGGCTAGCGGTGTTCGAGCGGCAAAAACGCGAGGACTTTACTCGGCGCTGACGTTCGTCCGCCGTGGATCCATCCGCGCGTATCGAACAACGACTCCGCAACGAGCACCAGCCGGTGCTGTCGACGATTGTCGATGCTGCGGATGCAACGGCCGCCGGATTTGAGACGCAGCATGCGGGACAGCCGGCAACAACACACGGCGATCGAATAACCGAGCCGCTTCGCCAACTGCTCACGCGAACCGGCGCGTTGGCTGCGTGTCCGGCGGTGCTGGCTGATCTCGTGGCGGCGACGGGCGAGTCGCTACCGGCGCCACCTGTCGCCGCCCCGCCGTACGTCGTCGTCGCCTCCAGCGGCCCAATTTTGCGGGCAACGCTCCCGCAGGGCCGACTCGTGGTGTTGGTTCGGGTGTTCGAGGCGCAGCACACCGCCGACGGCGTGCGATACGTCCGAACCGACCATCCGCCCGGCGAGCCGCCGATTCGCGTCGAGTTTCGCTGAGACGCGGTGTCGACGCCGCGGGCAGCCCCGATGGCCGCTGCGGGCGACATCAACGGCCGCCGTCGGCGACCCCAACCAACACATTGATTCGCCGAGCGGCCCCACATCGGACAATGAGCAACGTCGAAATCGCCGACTCGCCGGCCGTCCGCCGGCTCGCCGACTGGGATCACGCCCAGCTTCGCGAACTCGCCGAGGAGTACGGCACGCCGCTGTATGTGACCGATCTCGACCGCGTGGGGGCCAACTACCGCCGGTTTGCGGCCGCCTTTCCCGACGCCCACGTGATGTACGCCGCCAAAGCCCACACCGGACAGTCCGTCCTCCGCGCGCTGCTCGCGGCGGGCGCGGACATCGAGTGTGCGGCGTGGGGCGAACTCCAGCGCGCGATCGACGCCGGTGCCGACCCCAACACGCTGCAGTACACCGCGGTCAACCCGCCGGCGCACGATCTCGACTACGCTGTCGACCTCGCGAGCGACGCCCCCGGCCTCACGATCACGATCGGCGCAACCGACACGCTTGATCGACTCGCCGAACGCGGCTACGACGGGCGGATCGCGATTCGGATCAACCCCGGAATCGGTACCGGCCACCACGAGAAGGTCGCCACCGGCAACGACGCGAAGTTCGGCATTCCGTACGAACAGGTGCCCGAAGTCGCCGACCGCGTTCGCGACGAGTTCGACCTCGTTGGGCTGCACTCACACGCCGGCAGCGGCGTCCTCACCGACGACCTCCCCGACCACTGCCGAGCAATCGAGCGCGTTGGCGAGATGGCTCGTCGCGTTGGCGGGCTCGAGTTCGTCGACATCGGCGGCGGCTTCGGCGTCCCCTACCGCGAGGACGAGCCACCGCTTGATCTCGAACAAACGGCCCGGATGGTTCGCGACGCCGTCGGCGACATCGACGCCCAACTCACACTCGAACCGGGGCGGTACATCGTCGCCGACGCGGGGCTGATTCTCACCCGCGTGAACACGATCAAACCAACGCCAACGGCAACCGTCGTCGGCGTCGACGCCAGCCTCGCGACGCTGATTCGCCCCGCGATGTTCGGCTCATACCACCCCGTGCGGAACGTGACCGCCCCCGACCGTGAGCCGATTCCCGCAACCGTCGGTGGCCCGGTCTGTACGAGCGCCGACGTGTTTACGACCGACCGACCGATTGCTCGCCCCGAGCGGCGCGACATTCTCGCGATCGGCAACGCCGGCTCGTATGGCTACGAACTCGCCAGCCAATTTCACTCCCAGCCGCGCCCTGCGGAAGTCGCGCTCGAATCGGGCGACGAGCGAGTCGTCCGCCGCCGCGAAACGCTCGATGACGTGACGCGAGTCGAACAGTGAGCAGCGAGGAGCCCACCACGGCTCGACCGGAAGCGTTCGAGCTCGAACCGTTTCACGCGGCGGCCGTCGAGACGCCGTCACACGAAACCGTCGAGGCGATGCGGACGCTCCTCGTCGACACGCTCACCGACCGAGGATTTTCACCCCGCGTTGACGACGCGGGAACCGTCGTCGTCAGCCGCGGTGCGGCCGATCCGGCATCCCCCCATCTCGTACTCAACACCCACCTCGACACGGTCGCCCCGCACGTGCCCTACGAGCGCGAAGGCGATGTCGTCCGCGGACGGGGAGCCTGTGACGCCAAAGGCCCGCTGGCCGCGTTGCTCACGGCGTTTCTCCGTGTCGACCCCGGCGACGGCAAACTAACACTTGCAGTGACGCCCGATGAAGAGACGACCCAGAGCGGCGCGGGCACGCTGGCACCGACCCTGTCGGCCGACGGCTACATTGTCGGCGAGCCCACCGGCCTCGACGTCTGTATCGCCGCCCGCGGCCAGTGCGAGGCGACGATCACCGTTTCGGGCCCCGGCGGCCACGCCGCAGGCGTCGCAGACGACGCCAACCCGGTGTACGGCGTTGGCGACGTGTTGGCCGCGCTGGCCGCGTACGACGACCGTGTTGGAACCGGCTCGGACGCGCGGCTTGGCGAGCCAAAGCTCACGCCAACGGTGCTGCACGGCGGCAAGGCGACAAACCGGGTGCCTGAAACCGTGACGCTCACCGTTGATCGACGAAGCGTCCCGCCCGAGACGAGCGACTCGTTCGAAGAGTCGCTACAGGAGTATCTCGAATCGCACATTCGAGATCCGCTGTCGGTTGCGGTCGAGCTCATCCGCCCGGACACGCCGTTTCCCGATGCGTTTGTTACCGACGCCGACGCACCGCTGGTGCGGGCGCTGCAGACCGCAAGCGGCGGCGAGGTTCGGGCGTTTGAGGCAGCGACGGAAGCCTCGTACTTCGCAGCCGACGCGCCAACGGTCGTGTTCGGGCCGGGCGTCCTCACCGACGACGAGGGTGCGGTCGCACACGCCACACGTGAGTATGTCGCCGTGGCCGACCTCCACGCTGCGGCCGACGCGGTCGAAACCGCACTCGGGACGCTCTTCGAGACCAACAGCGAAACCGACAGCTAATCCGAGCGGTCGGCGGTCGCTGAGACCATCATTATTTACGACATGCATCCGTTATCGAATCGTAATGTCGACGTACCGCGTTCTCCTCGTGGATCCGCCCGCCGCGCTCGCCGGGCGGGAGTCGCTCGATTCGACCACGACAGGAACACGGCTGGTTCTGACGGTCGAGCCGACGGTTGACGCAGCGCTCGATTCGCATGACAGCGACCCCGCCGACGGCGTTGTCATCGGCGAGACGGGCAGTGGCGACAGCGACGGCAACGACAACAGCGTCGACAGTGTCGACACCACCACACGGGCGGCCGTCGAGACGATTCGGGCGGCCGACGAGTCGCTGTCGATCATCGTGTTTGGGGCCGAGCCCGGAAACGGGCTCGACGCGTTGTTGACTGCGGGCGCGACCGACTACGTGCACGCCGACACGGCGGACGCGATCGATCTGTTGGCGCATCGAATTGAGCGAGCCATCGAGTGTTCATCCCCCGTGGGCGGCCGACAGCCACACAGCCAGTCGACTGCAGCGCTCGCAACGCTGTACGAGACGACGAATCAAGCGGATCTCTCGTTTGCCGAGAAACTGGATTCGATGCTCGAAATCGGGACTCGAGAGCTGGGGTATCCGATCGCCTATCTCACCCGCATCGAAAACGAGATGGTCGAAATACGCTCTGTGGTTGGCGACCACGAGCTGCTCGAACGCGGGCTGGCGACGCCACTGGCCGACAGCTACTGTCAGTTTAC
>LKMS01000125.1 GCA_001563965.1 Haloferacaceae archaeon PL-Br10_E2g29
CACACCGTGGGTGTACGGCGGCTCCGGCGGCTCCCACTCGGCGCGTCGCTCGGTGAGTTCCTCCTCGGTGAGATCGACCATGAGGTCGCGACTCGGAATGTCGATGGTGACCGTATCGCCGTCTTCGAGCAGCCCGATTGGGCCGCCCTCGCTGGCTTCGGGGGCAACGTGGCCGATCATCGGGCCGCGCGTGCCTCCCGAGAAGCGCCCGTCGGTGAGCAGCGCGACGTCCTCTTCGTGGCCCGCGCCGACGACCGCGGCGGTCACGCCGAGCATTTCGCGCATGCCCGGCCCGCCTTTCGGCCCCTCGTTGCGGATGATGAGCACGTCGCCGGATTCGACGTCACCGGCTTGAACGTAGGCCATCGCGCCCTCTTCGTCCTCGAAAATTCGCGCCGGCCCCTCGTGGTGGAAGGCGTCGTCGCCGGTGACTTTCAACACCGCGCCGTCGGGCGCGAGGTTACCGGTGAGTATCTTGATCGCGCCCTCGGCCAGTTTGGGCTCCTCGACGGTGTAGAGGAAGTCAGCCTCGATTTCGTCGTCCGCGGGCAGATCGAGTTGGTCGAGTTCTTCGGCGACCGTGCGGCCGGTGACGGTCATCGCATCGCCGTGGAACAGCCCCGCATCGAGCAGTCGGCGGATGACGATTGGAACGCCACCGATCTCGTGGAGGTCGTTCATGACGCGCGAGCCGCTGGGTTGGAGGTCCGCAATTTTGGGCGTGCGACGCGAAATCTCGTCGAAATCCTCGATATCGAGGTCGACGCTGGCTTCGGCAGCGAGCGCGAGCAGATGGAGCACGCCGTTGGTCGAACCGCCAAGCGCGTTCTGCAGCGCAATCGCGTTCTCGAAGGATTTCCGACTCAGAATGTCGGAGGGTCGGCGGTCGTTTTCGATGCAGTCGAGCGCGAGTGCGCCGGCGCGTTTGGCGACTTCGTAGCGCTCGTCGTCCTCGGCGGGCGCGGAGGCCGAGCCAAGCGGGGCCAAGCCGAGCGCCTCGCTGACCGACGCCATCGTGTTGGCGGTGAACATCCCGCCGCAGGAACCCGCACCGGGACAGGCCTGCCGTTCGAGGTCGTTGAGTTCGTCGTCGGACATCTCGCCGCGGGCGTAGGTGCCGACGCCCTCGAACACCTGAACGATGGTCACGTCGCGGCCGTCGTGTTGGCCGGGCATGATCGAGCCGCCGTACAGAAACACCGAGGGAAGGTCAGTTCGGATGGCCGCCATCATCATCCCTGGCAGATTCTTGTCGCAGCCCGCAACCGTGACGAGGCCGTCCATTCGCTCGCCGAACGCGACGAGTTCGACCGAGTCGGCGATGACTTCTCGCGAGATGAGGCTGGCTTTCATGCCCTCGGTTCCCATCGAAATCGCATCCGAGATGGTGATCGTACCGAACTCGATCGGCATGCCGCCGGCCTCGTCGACGCCCTCGATGGCGGCGGTCGCAACGTCGTCGAGATGGACGTTACACGGCGTGATGTCGGCCGCCGGGTTGGGAACGCCGATCATCGGCGAGCCCAGATCCTCGTCGTCGAACCCCATGGCGCGGAACATCGCGCGGTGGGGTGCCCGTTCGGCCCCCTCGGTCACATCGCGGCTCGGCAGGTCTTCGTCTTTTCTGCCGGCAAACCGGTCGGCATCCGGTCGCGGCTCCTGTTTGCTCATGGCCGCTGCTTGCAGCCGCGAGGGTTAAAACTCCCCGACTGGGGTCGGTGTCGACGTGGTTTCAGGGGGAGAGTTGTGGCGCGGTGTGTCGTGGTTTCGGTGTGGGTTGCGGTGCGTTGTGACCGAAGCACGTCGTGGTTGCGTTTGCGGTGTATCGTGATTGCGGTGCGTCGCTGTCGACGGAACCGTGAGTGCTTTGGCCATCGAGCGAAAAACCTGAACTAGTGCGTTCCGATTCCACGGAGGCTGACGACGGCTCCGTTCATCCACTCGCCGGGAGCGACGGTGCCGACACCCTGAACGAGTCACCCAGTGACGAGCCGTACACGGGCAAACCATCCGGTGAGGGGTTCGGCCGAGAGGGCTGGATTCTCGTCGCCGGCGTTGTGTTGTGTTTTCTCGTGATTCCGGGGTTCATTTACCTCAATCCGACCGCTCCCGCACAGATCGGCTGGACCTTTTTTGCGACGTTCCTCGTCTTACCCCTTATTCCGGCGGTGCTGCTCGGACTGTTGGCGGTCTGGTCGATGCAGGCGGCTGCGTGAGGGTCGTCCTTGCTCGCGGCGCTGGCACCATTTTCACCGAATAGCTATTTTCTGCCAACATCGGTCGACTGAGGCGTGTGTGGATGTTCGATATCGAATAACCTATACAATAACCCACAGAGTTCGTCATATGGACTGTCGAAGCTACCGTGATCATGTCGAAAAACAGCTCCTGGATCACGGCTACAAGACGGTGGCGGCCGAACAGGCCAATCCGTTCGACCCGGTGTGGTACAAACAAGACGACGATCCGACAATTGGCCGAACCAAAGTGTTCGTGACCGTCATCGACGACGCAGACCGCGACACGCTTCAGTCGACCGCTGCCGCCTTTCGGACGTTGCTCTCGACGGCAACAACGCCGACGCAGGGGGTCGTAGAGAATCTGTTCGGCTACGTGGTGTTCGCGCTTGCGAATCCTCCTGCGGGGCTCATCGAGTTCGCCACCGAGGGGTTCACCGTTGCGGATCGCCGAACGAACGTGTTCCCGCTTGTCTACGATCTTGCCGACGAAACACTCTACACCCACACGGTTCCACGCCTCAAAGGCCGTGGCTTCTACGAAAAACAGAAACTCGATGCCGAGAAGCTGTTGACGCCCTAATGCGGGCAATCGTTGTGTTGATTTTGGGATCGAGCCACCAGTTACTGGCGCGTTGATCCCGATCCAGCAGTAGCTATTATGCCTTCGACCTGCTAGGTGTGCCCATGTCTTCGGCCGCCCATGCTGCCGGTCGCGCTGACGCCAGCGACGACGACCTCCCCGGCGAATCCGTGTTCGTCGAGACCAACGAGATTCGGCTGCACACGCGACAGGCCGGCCCCGACGATGGGTCGCTTGTCGTGTTGCTTCACGGCTTTCCGGAGTACTGGTACGGCTGGCACACCCAAATCGAACCGCTTGCGGAGGCGGGCTACCGCGTCGTCGTTCCCGACCAGCGTGGCTACAACCACAGCGACAAACCCGCGGGGGTGGGTCGCTACCATCTCGACGAGTTGGCCGCGGACATCGTCGGCCTCATCGATGCCTGCGAGCGCGACCGTGCGGCCGTCGTTGGCCACGACTGGGGGGCAGCGGTTGCGTGGTGGCTGGCGCTGCATCATCCCGACCGACTCGCGTCGCTCACAGCGGTCAACGTCCCGCATCCGACGGTGATGGAACGAACACTCCGCACGAGTTGGCGTCAGCGACGCAAGAGCTGGTACATGGCGTTGTTCCAGCTGCCCGGTGTTTCGGAAGCACTCTTGCGCGCGGGCGACTACCGACTCATGACGCGCTCGCTCGCCAACAGCAGCCGACCGGGGACGTTCACGCCTCGGGATTTTGAGCGGTATCGGGCGGTGTGGAGTCGCCAGGGCGCGCTGACTGCGATGCTTAACTGGTACCGAGCCATCGCCCGGTACCGCCCGCGCCCCGTTCAACAGACGGTGTCGGTGCCGACGCTCGTACTCTGGGGCGCGAACGACGAGTTTCTGTCCCGCGAGATGGCCGCAGCGAGCGTTGAGTACTGCGAACAGGGCCGACTTGAGCTAATCGAGGACGCTACGCATTGGGTTGTCCACGAAGAACCCGACCGGGTGAGCCAGCAGCTTGTGGCGCACATCGACGACCACTGGTGAACACAAGTAGTCGTTCGGCACTTCTCATTTTTTCGACTGCATCACCAGGCTCCGCGTCCAAGTGGTGGGATTGATACACCGCTGGACACAACCGCGAGACAATGACCGCTCCCGACGACGAGAGCTTGGCTGCGCTTGCCGAGGACGACCCAGCGGAGATGATTCGACTGATCGCAAGACTAGCCGATGATGAGCACTTCGGCGCAAACGAATTAGTCGGTATGGCGAAAAACTGTGCGGCCGACGGTGTCAACCTGTTTCGCGTGTTGGCCGACCACCCGGGGTTGACGACGGCCGAACTCGGCGTCGACGTAGCGAGGGTGGAGTCGCTGGCTAAGACGTTCGATGAGGCGATAGAGAGCGACTGACGAAGGAGTTTGAAATCCACAGTGGAAAAATGGAGGATAGAACGATGACGATCTTGACGAACATGCGCTACCGCAACTGTGTTGAAATCGACAGCTATGGCTGACCGAGCGTCTCCTGTGCGCGGATGACATACGCGTTCTCGGCCCAACTTCTCGCCGTAGTAATCTCTTCGAGTAGCGTTTCTGCGGTCTCCACAGACATCGCGCCTGTCCGTGTCAGTATCACGTGGAGAATCGGCGTCGTGATGAGCCGTGCCGTCGTCAGCGAGGCGTGGATGAGCGCGAGTTGATTGAATTCGTCACAGTAGAACTGAGTCGCTTCGAGGTCGTTCGCCAGACGAACCGCTGCGTTCTCACCGTCGTCCAACGGGAACGAGTCGTCGAGTTCGACGCTCTGGACGACGAACTGGTCGCGACGGTCGAGCACCGATTCCGCCGCACGTCCGGACGCGTCGTCGTAGGCTGCGGTCGCTTCGAGTTCATCTATCACACGGTTCGGGATGAACAGGTCGTGCGTTTTCAGCACGCAGTCCAGTGGATTCGAGAAGCGGTCGGCTACGACACCGAGACTCACCAGTGCCGAGGAATCTGCAACGATCCGCATCTACGAGTCGGCAAACTCCGCTGTTGCTTCGTCGATGAACTCCTCGCTCAGCTGTGTTTTGAGCACGCGGAAATTCGCGGCTTCCTCGTATCCGACGAGATTCTTCAGCTCCCCAAAGGTGATCTCATCGCCGTAGTAGGCGTTGGCGATCTCCTGTTTGAGTTCGTCACCGTGGGCCGCCTCGCGAAGATATTCGCGGAGCGCGGAAATGATGACGTCCGTCCGGTTCGTCTCTAGAACCGCAGCAAGCGTGTCTGTTCGCTCGACGAGACTCCGTGGTGCGCGGAACTGGACGCGTTTTTTCCCGCCGGATTCGGAACTCATGTGTGTACATTGTGAGCTATGTAAGAAAACCTTGTTGCTCAGTAGCAGAGCCTCGGCTGGGTTGGCACTACCCTGAAGTAAACAGCCACCAGCAAAACCACCCAGTTTACCCATC
>LKMS01000126.1 GCA_001563965.1 Haloferacaceae archaeon PL-Br10_E2g29
AACACGCGAATGTTGCACTCGACCGGCATCATCAGCGCACTCGTGTCCATGCCAACCGCAACGGTGTCGACAACGAACTCGTCCATCCGATCATTCCTGCAGCGTCCCGACGCCGATGAGTCGCCAGCGCGCGCCGACACGGCGGTTGATGGCGATTTTTGCGCCATCGGCCGCACAGACCGGCCGTTTGAGCTTCACTTCGCACTCGCCGTCACGGGCGCTTGTGACCGCACCGACGGTCGTGGCGGTACCAACGGTCAGCATGAGCGGCTCGCCGGTCGAAATCTCCTCGACCCCGCCGTTTTCGTCTTCTCGCGGGCCTTGTCCGCTCGAACGGCCCGAGGAGCTTCGCTCCTCGCTGCCGACCACGCGGTCGAGCAGTTCGACGGTCATCTCGAAATCCTCACGGGTTGGCGGCAGCGTCCCGGGCTCGCCGGCGACCTGCCCACCGAGCGAATCGCCCTTTGTGAAACTCGGGTCGAGGCCCGTGCCGACGCCGATCAGCCCACCGGGGCGAACCGAGTCGACCGAGTTGCTGCCGGCTTGCAGTGACCGGATCGTCGTCGACAACGACTGCCACTCGGTTTTGCCGCCGTGTTCAACCTGTCGGCCGGGGCGAATCTGGATTTCGTCGCCAACTTCGAACTCGCCGCCGACGAGGCTGCCGCCGATAACGCCGCCCGACAGTTCTTTCCAGGTCGTCCCGGGACGGTTGATGTCGAAACTGCGGGCGACGAACATGCGGTCGTCTTCGTCTCCGCTCCGGTCGGGGGTCGGAATCGTCTCCTCAATTGCGCCGATCAGCAGGTCGATGTTGACCTCCTGTTGGGCGCTCACGGGAACGATGGGGGCGTCCTCGGCGACCGTTCCTGCGACGAACTCCTGAATCTGGCCGTAGTGGTCGACCGCACGGTCGCGGTCGACGAGGTCGACCTTGTTCTGGGCGATGACGATGTTCTCGATGCCGATGATGTCGAGCGCCATCAGGTGTTCTTCGGTCTGTGACTGGGGCACGTCCTCGGTTGCGCTGACGACGAGCACCGCTCCGTCCATCAGCGAGGCACCCGAGAGCATCGTCGCCATCAGCGTCTCGTGGCCGGGCGCGTCGACGAACGAGACGGTTCGCAGCGGTTCGCTTTTCGATCCGTCCGCACAGTCCTCCTTGACGGTGAAACAGTCGGGTTCGTCGACGCCCGGGCATTTGCGGAACGTCGCGTCCGCGTAGCCGAGTCTGATGGAGATACCGCGCTTCATCTCCTCGGAGTGCTGGTCGGTCCACGAACCGCTCAGCGCTTGGACGAGCGTTGTCTTCCCGTGGTCGACGTGGCCGACGAGTCCGATGTTCACCTCCGGTTGTGTTGTGGCTTGTGTCACTTGTGACCTCCTCGGAGTAATCTTGTGGAAAACTCGCCCCGAGCGACTGATAAAGGTGCTGTTCTCCCGCCGCTCACGTTACGTCGTGTCGTGGTCGCACAAATCGGTGTGTGGTTCGATTTCGCCTCACAGCATCTCGCGATAGTGCCGCCCAAACGCCCGGCGACGGACGGTTGCGGCGGCCGCTTCGGGTTCGTGTTGGTAGGATGCCGACACGACCGTGTCCTGACAGACGACCGGATGCCAGACGACGTTTTCGACGTTTTTGCCGCCAAGTCGCTCGATTTCGTCGACTGATCGCTGCTCACACCACGATTCGAACTCCTCGCGCGAGCCATGATAGGTCGTCAGCAGCGAGGCAAACAACGCGTCGCGAGCGGTTTCGACCACGTCGCCCGTGACGCGCTCGTCGTACTCCGCCGAATCGAACGCCATCGCGCGGGTCGTCTCTTTGACGATGATTTGAGCGACCGGACCGCTCTCCTCGTAGGCCGATTTCGCCGCCGCAACCGTTTCAGGTTCGTAGACTCCGGCTGTGTTCATGGTGATTCCGTGTTGGATTTGCTGTCGGTTACTGTGTCGGATTGTTCGGTTCTGTTGTCGTCCGTGTCGTCGTCGTGTTCGCCGTCGGGTTCGTCTTCGCCAGCTGGCTGCTCGTGAGAGCGTGGTTCACCCGTCGCACGCATCGCCTGCGTGAGCGCTTGGGCGTCGCGGAGAATTGCTTGGCCCGCCGCATCGAGGGAGGCGAGTTCGGCGGCAACGCCGGCTGAGCTGATTTCACTGCCCCAGCGTCCGCCTTCGCCGGTTCTTTTCTGGTTTCCATCGAGGAGGCCGTGACCACCGGCGGGATGATCGTGATCCGCATCGGTGGGTTCGGCCACATCGCTCACGGCCTCGGCCAGTTCCGTCCGCGGGAGCGACGCCCAGTCGTCGAATACACGTTCCAGCCACGCCTCGTGGTCTTCGCCGTGAACGATTGCGGTGACTGCGAGGTGGTTTGTTACCGCGGGCCCGTTTTCGAACGGCTCCGCACACACCGGACACAGATAGCCCATACTGACTCACGGGTCGCACGCGGCTAAAACGCGGCGGTTGGCGTTGGCTCCATTACGGCTCTGCAACCATTATCAGCGCGCTCTCGCCATCATCGTAGTAGCTCGGATGCAGCCGAACCGGCTCGAACCCCTCCGAGCGGTACAGCGAAATCGCCCGCTCGTTGCTCCGGCGCACTTCGAGTTTGATTCGTGGCGCGCCCGCAACTGTCAGTCCAAGCAGGGCCCGCTGGAGCAGGGTTCGACCGAGTCCGTTGCCCTGAGCGGCAGGATGCACCGCGAGATCTTTGATGTGGCCAACGTCGCGCCCGATGGTCGGTGGCACGTCGGCAACGACGTAGCCGAGGATGTCGTCGGTCGGCTTGGTGGGTTCGACAGACCGGTCGTGAGATTGCGTCTCGACACACTCGACGACGAGAAACACCGGTTCGCCGAGGAACTGCTCGAACATCGCGGCCGACCACGGCTGGTCAAACACGACGCTTTCAATTCGGCAGATCGCTTCGAGATCCGCTCGCTTGGCGCGACGAATCACCACGGACTCCGGCGAACACTCCGAGCGGCCGACCATACCGGAGCTATACCGTATGACGGCAAAAACACGGCGTTCATTGAGTAATAAAAATTACGCCTCCACAGCGATTTGACCGATAGCCGAGAACGCTATCGGCTCGAATGGAGGCTCAGTTCGTCTCTGACAATCGTATCGGCATGGTAGGCCATGGCCCTCTTGTGCATAAGTGTATACTCACACGAGTTAGGAACGTAACAACTGCTGTCGGTTGCCGTCTGTCGTCGGCGGATTATGACTCGACGTAGGCGGCGACGAGTTTCTGCTCGGCGGCTCTGAGATGCTGGTGGAACGTCTGGCGTGTGATATCCATTGTTTTGGCGATTTCATCGCCATCGACCGGCCGGGGCCACTCGAAGTAGCCGTTGAGATGCGCCGATTCGAGCGCCGCCTGCTGTCGGTCGGTGAGCTGTTCATCGACGGCCGCAGCGAACTCGCTGGGTCGGCGCTCGCGGCGGTCACGCTGGGTTCGTGCACGGAGTTCAACACCCTCGTAAGACGCTCGAAGCATGTCGAGCAGCGTTCTTACGTCCTGTTCGGGTGGCGTTTCGACGGTGAGCTGTGTTTGTGTTGGCGTCGCCGTCATTGCTGTCACCACGGCACCGGCTTCGGCGAGGTCGTCGTAAGGCGTCTCTTCGGGGATGGTCACCGAAAACGTCAGCTCTCCGTCGCGCTCGGCAATGAACCGAACGTCGCTGAGACACGACAGCGAGTCGAGTGAGTCGACAGCTTCGGGTGTGGTTTCGGCTGCCAGATACAACACATACTCGCCATCGGCCGAGCGAGTCGCCCCGCAGCGCTCGACATCGACACCGAGATGGCTGGCGATCCGTGCGAGGTGGAACGTCTCGTCACGGATTTTGATTTGGAGTTCGGTGATCCGATCGGTCGTCAGAATCTGGGTTGTTTCGGCCGCATGAATCCCGTTGGAAAGCATTTTCCCGATCGAGCCGAACACCTGTTGTTCGCGTTCATCGAGGCTGTTCGGATTGCTTCCGTAGACGCCGAGCAGTCCGTAGCGCCGATCACGGTAACACAACGGGATGACAAGGAGGCGGTGGCCGTCAACGGCGACTGGATCAAGCGGCCCGCCGACGCCAGTCGAACACACGTGACACTCATCGGTTTCGATCGCTCGACTGACCGCCACGGGCACGTCGGACAGTGGGATCTCGACCGGAAGCTCACCGAGGCCACTGTGGGCCCGCATCGACAGCTGGTCGTCGGCGGCGGCTCCAATCCACGCCGCGGTGTAGCCCGGGTCGGCCGCAATCTCCTCACACACTTGGTGGATGATCACGTCTTTGTTGCTGGCTTCAACGAGCACACGCGAAATCTCGCTCAGCAGGCCGTTCACGCGGTCGAGAATCCGACGAAGCGTCTGTTGTTCTTCGGCCAAGCGGTCGGCGCGTTGCTCGGCGAGTGCCTCGGCCTCCCGCCGATCGGTGATATCGATCTGAAACCCGACGTAGTGGACGAGTTCGCCGTCCTCGTCATGAATGGGCGCGACGGTTACCTCGTTCCAAAACGGGGTTCCGTCTTTTTTGTAGTTGCGTATCTCGCGGCTAATCGCTTGTTCGCTGCCAATCGCTTCCGAGAGTTGCTTGACCGTTCGTGGGTCGGTTCCGGTTCCCTGTAGGAGCCGGGGGTTCCGGCCGAGTACCTCGTCGGTGTCGTAGCCGGTGAAGTCTCCCCACGCGTCGTTGACATAGACGAGCGGGTAATCCGCGAGCGACGGGTCGCTGAGACTCACGCCGATGGGGGCCGCCTCGATTGCGCGGGTCAACTCCTCGGTTGAGGGCTCGTGGCCGGAAATATCCTGTTGCGGCTCAAAATTGCGAGCCAACTCCTCCAATCGGGTGACCGTCGACACGAGGTCGCGAACCGACTGCTCGCCGTTTTTTTCCAACAGTCGGTCGCGGTCGGTGTCTGCCGCCGGAATCGACACGTCGTCGACGTCGGTGAACAACACAAACGGGAGTTGAGGGTCAATTTTACGGACTGCCGACCGGAGTGTTAGGCCGTCGTCGCCCGGCAGTGCGTACTCGCTCACGAGACAGTCGAACGCCCCGGTTGCAACGGCGGTGACCGCTTCGGTGGCCGTGTCGGCGGTTTCGACCTGATAGCCGGCGGTTTCGAGGGCGTTGCTGACCCGCTCACGCTCCGCGGCGGGATGGACCAGCAACACGCTGGGTGAAACCATACCCCTCCGTATGGATTGTTCGCATAAATAGA
>LKMS01000127.1 GCA_001563965.1 Haloferacaceae archaeon PL-Br10_E2g29
CAGAAGCGACGCTGGTCGGACTCCGAGTACGCTCGACGAGAGCGCGGGCTCAAAAAGAAGTCGGACCCGCTCGAAGGCGCGCCGCAGGGACGCGGCATTGTCCTCGAAAAGGTCGGTATCGAAGCAAAACAGCCGAACTCCGCGATCCGGAAATGCGTTCGTGTCCAGCTGATCAAAAACGGCAAGCAGGTTACTGCCTTCTGTCCAGGAGACGGCGCAATTTCGTTTATTGACGAACACGACGAGGTCACGATCGCCGGTATCGGTGGCGCGAAGGGTCGCGCAATGGGTGACCTTTCGGGTGTCAACTACAAAGTCGAGAAAGTAAACGGCGTCTCGATGATCGAACTCGTTCGCGGCAACGCCGAGAAACCGGTGCGATAATGGCCGAGAGCGAAGCCACACCCGAAGACGAAGGGGCCGAAGAAGTCGACGCCGAAGCCGAAGCAGAGGCAGAATCCGACGCCGACGAGTCGGAATCGGCCGTCGAGGGCGCGCTGCTGTTCGGCGTCTGGGACGTCTCGGAAATCGAGTACAGCGACCCCAGCACCCAGCGGTATCTGACCGTCACCCCAATCGCACACACGATGGGTCGACACGCCTCGAAACAGTTCGAGAAAAGCGAGATCTCCGTTGTCGAGCGACTCATCAACCGGCTGATGCAGACCGAGGACAACACGGGCAAAAAACAGCGCGCGACCAACATCGTTCGCGACGCCTTCGAGATTGTGCACGAGCGAACCGACGAAAACCCCGTGCAGGTGCTTGTCACGGCCGTCGAGAACGCCGCGCCGCGCGAGGAAACCGTCCGCCTGAAGTACGGTGGCATCTCGGTTCCCAAAGCCGTCGACGTTGCGCCCCAGCGCCGCGTCGACGAGGCGCTCAAATACATCGCGCAGGGCACGAAAAACGCGAGCTACAAGTCGTCGACCGACGCGGCCGACGCGCTCGCCCGACAGCTGATCGGTGCGGCCAACTACGATATGGAGGCCTATGCGATTTCGCAGAAAGAAGAACGCGAACGCGTTGCCGCTGCGGCCCGCTAAGCGGTATTTTCTCTTCTTTTATTCTGCAACCGCATACGCACGAGTCACATCCACCAACGCCTTGCGATACTCGCTTTCGGAGGGGTCGCTGCCGAGCGATTTGAACCGTTCTTTGAATGCAGAGAAATCGACGCTCGGCGCATCGGCGGCGGCCGCATCGGCGAGCGCGTACAGTCGATGCGTTGGCTCGACGAGATTGTGACGTTCGACCAAACCGAGGGCGAACGCGGCGTTGACGGCCGTGATGTCGGGATCCGAACCTGGCGTTTCGCGGTGCCAGTCGGGTCGGTCGTCTTCGGGTTGGCGGTCGGCCAGTGCCGTCGCCAGCTTCGCCGCAAAGAAATCGATCAGTTTTGTTGCGGGTGCGAGATCCAGTGTGATGTCGTCGGCGTAGATGTCCTTCATGTGGTTGGCGATCTGATAGCAGTGGCTGAGTTTGCGCCGCTCGACCGACGTGCCGGCGAGCGCCAAAAACAGCGCCTCCTCGGTCGACTGGGTATGTGAGGCGTGACGCTGCTCGTAGCGGGCCATGTGGGCATACTCGTGAAGCGCGAGTTCGCGAGCCATAACGCTGGTTGCGGCCTGCCGGGAGATGTTGAGCACGTGGTGGTTGGGGTAGTGTGCCGCCCACGTTCGCTGATCGGGGTCTTCACGGAGGTGTACCTCGACCGGCCGCAAGAGGTCGTACTCGGTTTCGAGGAGTTCGGCCGCACTCAGAAAGGGATCCGGAGCCACCGTTCCTTGGACGCGGACATCCATGTGTATGTTTACCATATTCGGTGGCATATATGGCTCTTTCGCGGGCACGTGGTGCAATCCGGGTGATGTCATCTCCAGCAACGTGTGTTGTGCCGAGCCCAACGCGGAGCCGACTGCGAGATTCGGGCGCTGTGGCCGCGTTTTCGGCGGATTCCTCGGCGGTCGAAACACTATCCTTTTCACCCTCCTGCCGGTAGGAGCCTGTATAATGGGCCGACGAAAAAAGATCGTTCAAGAATGTGAACGGCTGATGGACAACCCGGAACACATCCGGAACATCGCCATCGCCGCGCACGTCGACCACGGCAAAACAACCCTTTCTGACAACCTCCTTGCGGGCGCAGGCATGATCTCCGACGATACGGCAGGCCAGCAGCTCGCGATGGATACCAAAGAGGACGAACAGGAACGCGGAATTACCATCGACGCGGCAAACGTTTCGATGACCCACGAGTACGAAGACACCAACCATCTCATCAACCTCATCGACACGCCCGGCCACGTCGACTTCGGTGGCGACGTCACTCGCGCAATGCGCGCCGTTG
The DNA here is from genome assembly GCA_001563965.1 of Haloferacaceae archaeon PL-Br10_E2g29. Classification (GTDB taxonomy): domain Archaea; phylum Halobacteriota; class Halobacteria; order Halobacteriales; family Haloferacaceae; genus PL-Br10-E2g29. Next base: position 2,351 of record LKMS01000127.1, read on the forward strand.
ACGGCGCACTTGTCGTCGTCGACGCGGTCGAAGGCGCAATGCCACAGACCGAAACCGTCCTTCGACAGGCACTCCGCGAGGGTGTCAAACCGGCACTGTTCATCAACAAGGTCGACCGGCTCATCAACGAGCTGCAAGAAGGTCCACAGGAGATGCAAGAGCGGCTGATGGCCGTCATCCACGACGTCAACGAACTCATCCGTGGGATGACCGAGGAGAAAGACTACGACTGGACTGTCTCGGTCGAAGAGGGCACGGTCGGTCTCGGCTCGGCGCTCTACAAATGGGGTGTCTCGATGCCGTCGATGCAGCGCACCGGGATGGACTTCGGCGACATCATGGAGCTCGAACAGAACCACGAGCGCGAGGAACTCCACGAGCGAACGCCGCTGTCGGATGTTGTCCTCGACATGGTTGCCGAGCACTTCCCGAACCCCGTTAAGGCCCAGCCCCGCCGGATTCCAACGATCTGGCGCGGTGACGCCGAATCCGAACTCGCCGAATCGATGCGGCTGGTTGACGACGACGGCGAGGTCGTCTTCATGTCAACTGATATCTCGATGGACCCACACGCCGGTGAAATCGCCACCGGGCGACTCTTTTCGGGAACCATCGAGAAGGGACAGAACCTCTACGTCTCGGGAACCGCAGGCACCAACCGTGTCCAGTCGGTCGGCATCTTCATGGGTGGCGAACGCGAGGAGGTCGACCGCGTTCCCGCCGGCAACATCGCCGCCGTCACGGGTCTCAAAGACGCCATCGCCGGCTCAACGGTTTCCTCTATCGAGATGACGCCGTTCGAGTCGATCGAACACATCTCCGAGCCCGTCATCACGAAATCCGTTGAGGCGAAGACGATGGACGACCTGCCAAAGCTCATCAAGGTGCTCCAGCAGGTCGCCAAAGAGGATCCAACGATCAGAATCGAGATCAACGAGGACACCGGCGAGCACCTGATCAGCGGTCAAGGTGAGCTCCACCTCGAGGTCATCACCCACCGGATCCGCGACAACCAGGGCATTCAGGTTCACACCGGTGAACCGATCGTCGTCTTCCGCGAGCAGCCCCAGCAGAAATCCCGCGAGGTCGAGGGCGTCTCGCCGAACCGTCACAACAAGTTCTACATCACCGCCGAGCCGCTCAGTCAGGATATCGTCGACGCCATCCAGCTCGGCGAGGCCTCGATGAGCATGCCGGAGCTTGAACGCCGTGAGGCGCTCCAAGAAGCCGGCATGAACAAGGACGACTCGCAGAAGGTCGAACACATGTACAAAACGAATATCCTTATTGACGAAACGAAGGGTATTCAGCACCTCAACGAGACGATGGAGCTCGTTATCGAGGGACTCGAAGAGGCGCTTGAAGACGGCCCGCTCGCTGCCGAACCCGTCCAGGGTGCGCTGCTTCGACTCCACGACGCCAAACTGCACGAGGACACGATCCATCGTGGTCCCGCACAGGTGATCCCGGCAACCCGCGATGCGGTTCACCGCTCGCTGATCGACGCAAAAATCAAACTCCTCGAACCGATCCAGAACGTCCGGATCGACGTGCCTTCCGAGTACATGGGTGCGGCCTCCGGCGAGATTCAGGGTCGTCGCGGCCGCGTCGACGACATGTACCAAGAGGGTGACCTCATGGTCATCGAGGGCATTGCACCCGTCGAAGAGATGATCGGCTTCTCCTCTGACGTTCGCTCCGCAACTGAGGGCCGCGCCTCGTGGAACACCGAGAACGCCGGCTTCCGCGTGCTCGTGGACAACCTCCAGACCGAGAAGATCGGCGAGATTCGCGAACGCAAGGGCATGAAGCAGGAACTGCCGCCGAGCATCGACTACATCTAACAGGCCGTCGATCCACTCGGTTCTCGGTGTTATTGTTATTCGTCGACACCGCATCTGTATTCATTGCTCGCTGGCAACGTGTGTCTCCACGCTTGCCAGCGCCGTCTGTCATTCTCGACAGTCTGCGTCACGGCCTACTCTCGAACCAGCTCCGTTGTGCCGACGAAACGCGCCCGGAGACCCGTTGGCTCAGCGGTATCTCGACTGATACCACCGCAAACGCCTCGCATATCTCGTCTTCGACAATGACGGTTGGACAGCCACAACACCCATTGGCACCATAGTCATATACGGTGCTGTTCCGAGTACACACATGCGAGCAGATTCAATGGCCTCATTTGTGCGCGGTGTTACGTATGAGTAACACAAATATCACGGACGACATCGACGACCCTGAAGCGGTCGCAACATGGAGTGACCTTCCCAATCGGGAACCGGCGGGCGCTCGCGTCGCCGGTGTTGACCTCGTCGTGGTTCGATACGATGACGAGGTATCGGTTCTCTACGGCCGTTGTCAGCACCGTGGCGTTCTGTTGTCCGACGGCTCTATTGAGGGTGAAAACCTGATCTGTGGCGTCCACGGCTGGGACTATCGGTACGACACGGGGATCAGCGAGTACGACAACAGCGAACAGCTCGAAAAATTCACCTCGTGGGTCGATCACGAGGGCGATGCGGTCTACGTCGACGCCGCCGAAATCCGCGAGTGGAACGCGGACAATCCGACCGAGTACGACGAGTACGATGTCGAGAATCCCAACGACGCCGACGATCACGCGTTTCCCGATTTCTACGGCGAGCCGCATCCGGAAAAAGAACCGCACACGAAGTATATTCAACATCTCGCCCAACACGGGCTCGACAAGTGGGGCCACCACGGCAAGATATCGGCGATGGGCGTTTCCCGAACGGAACTTCCGTCGTGGGATGACATCCAGCTCCAGACCGCCCAGCTGGCGACGACGCCGC
>LKMS01000128.1 GCA_001563965.1 Haloferacaceae archaeon PL-Br10_E2g29
TGCCGTAGACGCGTTTTCGGTTAGGTTCGTTCCAGTCGCTCGCGTGCGGTCGCGAGCGCAGTGCAGTCGTCCTCGCGGAGATAGTGACCAATCTCGCGCGCAGTAGCGAGGAGGGTCGCCGACAACTCGGGCGAAACCTCACCCTGTAATGCAGTGATTCGTTTGCACTGTTCTCGAAGTCGTCCGAGCGTTTGCCGTGCGTCGGGGTCGGGGTGTGACTGGAGCCACGTGCGGAGGTCTCGTCGATAGGCGGTAACCGAATCGGCAACCGCCAGTGCTCGTGCGGATTGCAGCCGCGGTGGGATCTCGTCAGCACCGAGTCGGTGATCCGATGACTCATCGGTCCGATCGCCACGGGCCGTGGCCGACTCCACCGCAGTCGTCGACGTCGACGTCGCAACCGACTCGAACAGCGAGAGCAGATACAACGTTTCGTCCGCTGTCGGAGATCGCTCACGCGAAAGGACGTCGGTTGCGTGAATCAGCTCTCTCGCGGCAACGTACGTCTCATCGAGATTGCGAAGTTTTCCACCGTTGATGAAGCCGCGTTTCTGGGTGTAGGTTCGCAGGAGGGATTTAAGCTCGTCGGCGTAGTGATCGATCGGTTCGTCAGCAACTCGCTCGCGGAACGGTTCGAGTTCGAGCGGTGTCACCGTGTCAGTATGTAGCGTGCGTGTTTCATCAGTCCCGACGCTTTTGAGCGAGCCACAGTCGGGACACGACACCTCGCCCGTCGCGTAGTAGGACCACTCGGTTCCACAGGATTGACACCGGCGATTCCCCCGAATTTCCATACGGAGGGATGTGCGTCCAGACACAAGACATTGTGTGAGGTGCAACCGTGTTGGCCCCGTGTGGCTGATTTGGCGCCTGGCAGTTCGTTCAATTTAGTATAGTATTATAGAGTTTATACGCGGCCTGTGCGACACGGTTTTCGCACGATTCATCACGAAAAATCGGAGATGATCATCCGAAACAGGCCATCAGCAGGACGGATCCATATCAACGGGTTATTACCACCAGAAAATACCACGTAGTTATGGACAGACGGACGTTTGTTTCGACGGTTGGATTAGGAGCGACGACGGCGATTGCGGGTTGTCTGGGTGGCGGCAGTGACCGCGGAGAGCGGACGCTCGTCGTCGGCACCTACGGCTCGTTTGTCGATGCGCCGTCGACAAGCCCCGGCGCGTGGGTCAAAGACCAGTTCGAGTCACAGTTTGACGCTCGGCTCGTCTGGCAGACACCCGATGCCGACGTCAACTACTACATCGAACGTCAAGACGCCGGTGTCGACATCGAAGCCGACCTGTATGTCGGACTCAACACCGATCAACTCGTCCGCATCGACGACGCGCTTGAGGAGCCGCTGTTCGCCTCTGCCGGCGATATTTCCGGTGTCGACGATGTCAAATCCGAACTCACGTTCGACCCCGAAGAGCGCGCGGTTCCGTACGGAACCGGCTATGTGAGCCCGGTGTACGACGGCACCGCAACTGACGCCCCCGAAACGTTCGACGGACTGCTCGACGAGGAACACCGCGGTGATCTCATTGCCCAGAACCCCGCCGGATCGACGACCGGACGGGCGTTTTTGCTGCACACGATCCACCAGTACGGCGAGGATGGCTACCTTGATTTTTGGCAGGAACTGCAGGACAATGATGTCCGCATTCTCGGCTCATGGGCCGACTCGTACAGCGCGTGGCAGGGCGGTGAGGCCCCGATGGTTATCTCGTACTCGACCGATCAGGTGTTCGCCGACATGGAGGGGGCAAACCTTGAGGAACACCAAGTGCGGTTTCTGGACGACCAAGCGTACGCAAATCCGGAGGGAATGGCCGTGTTCGAAAACGCCGCCGAACCCGAGTTGGCCCGCGAATTCATGTCGTTGCTCTTGGAGCCTGAGGTACAGGGTGAACTCGCCGAGCGCAACGTGATGTTTCCGGCGACCAACGACGCGACGCTGCCCGAGGGCTACGCGGAACTCGCACACGAACCTCCCGAACCGGTTACCTTCAGCTACGAGGAACTACGGGGCTCGGTTGACACCTGGGTCGACGACTGGGAGCGACAGGTTGCCGAACAGTAACTGCGGCCACCGTCCCCACGCCTACCGACCACCGGACACCCGACAGCTGAGGCGCCTGACACAGACCAGATGATCGACAGCAGGCGCGGCCTTCGTGATCGACTCGAACGGCGAGCGATTGCGATCCTCGCAGCGCTCACCACCGTCGTGCTGACCGGGATGTTCTACTATCCGGTTGGGATGGTTTTTATTGAGGCCGCGGTTGTTGAGGGGCAACTGACCGCTCGAATTTTCCTTGCTGTCCTCCGCAATCCGTTTTATTTCGGCGAACTGGCGCACCTGTTTGCCGGCGAGTCACCGCTCGTCGTCATCGACGGGATGCTGTCGGCGGACAGGCAGCTCGGAATTATCGGGTTTACGGCGTATCAAGCCGCGCTGTCGACCCTGTTGAGCGTCGCACTCGGCGTTCCCGGCGGCTACATTCTCGCGCGGTACGAGTTCTACGGACGACAAACCCTCCGCTCGCTCACGATTCTTCCGTTCGTCCTGCCATCGATCATGGTTGCGGTCGGGTTTGTTGCAACGTTCGGGCAACGTGGGACGGTCAACGGGCTCCTGGCGCTGGTCGGATTGGGTCCGGTAAATCTCATGTTTACACTCCAGATAATCGTCCTCGCCCACGCGTTTTACAATGCGCCGCTGGTCGCACGACTCACCACTGCCGCGTGGGAATCGGTCGATGCAAGCACCGTCGAAACCGCCAGAAGCCTCGGAGCGAGCCCGTTTCGGGCGTTTCGCGATATTGTCGCGCCCCAACTGTATCCGGCTGTGCTGATGGGTGCTGCGCTCACGTTCGTATTCACCTTCGGAACGTTTCCGATCGTGCTCGCGCTGGGCGGCTTCGAGTTTGCAACGGTCGAGGTGTTCGTCTACCGACTGATACGGGACTTGCGCTACGCCGAGGCCGCCGCGCTGGCAATCATCGAACTCGTCATTTCGCTTTCCATTCTCTACGGCTATCTCCGTTATGAGGCCCGCCAATCGGCCGAGAGACGGGGGTTTCGGCCACAGCCACGCCGACCATTGACGCCACCGTCCCTGTCGGTTCGTGAACTGCTTCCGCGGGCTGGTGTTGCCCTCTACGCCGGTATTGCGGTCGTCGTGTTCGTCGTTCCAATCGCGAGTATGGTGTATGCGAGCGTCTCGACGGGCGGCGGATTCACGCTGGAGCACTATCGGTTTCTGCTCGACCGACAGACGACGGGGGCGTCGTTCCAAGTCCAGCCGTGGCCCGCGGTTCGCAACTCGTTGGTGTTCGGGGTCGGCTCGCTGCTCGTTGCGCTGCCGATGGGCGTCGTTGTCGCGGTGGTCACCACCCGGAACTACCGAGGGAGAACGCTTGTCGACGCGGTGGCGATGGCTCCGCTGGCCGTTTCGGGCATCATTGTCGGGCTCGGGCTGCTCAGAGGGCTCGTCTTCGGCGTCGAGATTGGAACGACCAGAATCGCCGTTGGTGGTGCGGTCGCAATCGTCGCCGCACATGCGGTCGCTGGCTACCCGTTCGTCGTGCGGACGGTGACGCCGGGGCTGGCGAGAATCGACAGCCAGCTCGTCGATTCGGCGCGGTCGTTGGGTGCGTCGCGGCTTCGGAGTCTGGTCGATATCGAACTGCCGCTCGTCTGGCCGGGTGTCGTCGCCGGCGCGGCGTTCGCCTTCGCGATCTCGATCGGCGAGTTCAACGCGACAATTGTGCTGGCGACCGGAACCGATCAGTACACGATGCCAATTGCAATCGAACGGTTCATTGGCCGTCGGCTCGGTCCCGCAACCGCAATGGGTGTCGTTCTCCTCGTGGTCACGAGTCTCAGCTTCGTCATCATCGATCAACTCTCGGGAGGCCAGTCAGATGGGCTCTGAGCCATCTAAAACGGACGAATCGGTCGATTACAGTACAGAGAAACCGGCGGTCGAACTGGCTGGCGTGACCAAGCGCTACGGATCGCAAACAGCGGTCGACAACATCTCGATGGCCGTCGATGAGGGCGAGTTCTTCACGCTTGTCGGCCCCTCGGGCTGCGGAAAAACGACAACACTCCGCCTGATCGGTGGATTCGAGCTGCCAGATGACGGCGTGCTTCGACTCGGTGGAAACTCGCTCACAGGAGTTGCGCCGGAAGATCGAAATCTCGCCGTTGTGTTCCAGAGCTACGCGTTGTTTCCACACATGAGCGTTGGCGAAAACGTGGCGTACGGACTCACATTCAGCGAGCCACCTAGTGGTGTGAGTCGAGATGAACGGGTGAGTGAACTGCTCGAACTGGTCGACCTCACAGGGATGGCCGAACGCGACCCAGAAACGCTCTCAGGCGGCCAACAGCAGCGCGTTGCACTGGCTCGCGCACTCGCTCCGGGACCTGATGTGCTTCTGCTCGACGAACCGATGAGCGCGCTTGACGCCCAGCTTCGCCAACGACTCCGCGTCCAACTCAAAACGATTCAGCGCGAACTGGGGGTCACGACGATTTATGTCACCCACGATCAAGAGGAGGCGCTCGCAATTTCGGATCGTGTTGCGGTAATGAATGCGGGCCATATCGAGCAGATCGGCACCCCCGAAGAGATCTATTACCGACCCAAAACCCGATTCGTTGCCGAATTTATCGGCGACAACAACCTGTTTTCCGGTCGTCTCGACCGTCTCGACACCGACAGCGCGGATGTGATCGTCAATGAGACGCGATTTACGATTTCGCTCGACAACAACTCGACGGCGGTGCGAGTTGGCGATCAGGTGTGTTTCTGTGTTCGGCCCGAACAGTTTGTGGTTGACGGGTCACGGAATCAACTCGCCGTTGAGGTCGTCAGCGCCGAATTCCTCGGAGCGTCGACTCGAATGCATACGGGGTGGGAAACACGTGAACTGCTGGTGAGAACCGAACAACCGTTTGATGGCTCGATTGTGGTCGGATTTGAGCCGACGGCGGCGCACATCATCCCAAACAATAAGTAAATTAGTATACGATTCATCATTTTACATTAGTAACTATCAGTGTATTACTAAATGTGGTTCAATTACTATCAACA
>LKMS01000129.1 GCA_001563965.1 Haloferacaceae archaeon PL-Br10_E2g29
CCTTGTCGCGGGCGATCTCTTCGACCGTCTCGCCGAGCAGATCGGTGTGTTCGAGGCTCACCGAGGTGACGGCAGCCGCCGTCGGTGACACCACGCTCGTTGCATCGAGTCGGCCGCCGATGCCGACCTCGAGAATCGCCACGTCGACCGACTCGCGCTCGAAATACCAGAGCGCAAGCGCGGTGTACACCTCGAAAAACGTCGGCGGGTTGCCGTCGGCGGACTGCTCGATAATGAACGGCCAGAGCCGGGTGACAAAATCAACGACCGCCTTTTTGGGAATTTTGCGCCCATCGACCGTAATTCGCTCGCGGCGGTCGTTGAGATCCGGCGAGGTGTAACAGCCGACGGTGTGTCCCGCCTCCCGCAGGATGCGGTCGAGAATGCGCGCGGTCGAGCCCTTGCCGTTTGAGCCGGCAATCTGCACGGTCACGAGTTCGGTGTGTTGGTCGCCGAGTTCACCGAGCAGGGCGGCCGTCGAGTCGGTTCCCATGTTGGGGCGGAGCCGTCTGAGGTTTTCGAGTCGGTTGTACGCCTCCGAATAGTCCATAACTCGGTGTGCAGTCGACTAGGCATAAATTTCCCGTCCACGACTCTTCCACAACGCATTTTTTCGTTGTCATGATTGGGGCTTGCAGTATGCGCGAACCGTGATTTTTCGCTTTCGGCGACGGTAGTGACACGTGTACAGACACCGTGGTACATGGTAACGCAACTATTATGTGAATTACTCGTGATGTGGGTGCTGGGTGCCAATATGTACGACACCATTCTCATCGCGACTGACGGCAGTGACGCCTCGGAAGCCGCCGTCCAGTACGGGATCGACATGGCCGAGACGACCGGGGCAAGCGTCCACGCACTGTACGTCGTTGAGACGAAAGCAACGTACATTCTCACCGTGGGGCTATCGGACGAACAGTTCGAAGAGTACGAAGCGTACGGAACGGACGTTGTCACTGCGGTCGCCGACCGCGCGGCCGACCGTGGCCTGACGGCGGCGGGTGCGGTCAAGTCGGGCCGACCCGATGAAAAAATCGTCGAGTACGCTGATAAACACGACATCGATCTGATCGTCATCGCGAAACAGGGTCACGGGGCAATAGAACAGCATCTCGGTGGCACAACAGAGAGCGTCATGTGGCTGTCGGAGACGCCAGTCACCGTCGTAACGGGCAACTGACGACACGATGGAGTGGACGTTTCGAACTGTCGTTCGGATATTCATGTTTGTCGTTGGGAGTTACTTTCTGGTCAGCGGACTGGTCACTGGCGACGTCCTCGAGGTCGCACTTGGGATCGCCGGCGTTGTGCTCGGTGCGGCTGGACTGGCAGGTGCGTTCGGTTCAAACGGGGATGAGCAGTGACGCCCGCCGAACCCCTGCGCCGAGTTACTCGGCCGATTCCGGTGCGAAAACCGAAAGACGGCTGGCCGACCTCCCGTGATGACGACATGTATAACTGTCGGCAGTAACTCTGTGTCGGTATGGCACCGTACATTGCACACATTGCGACCGGCTTTGCGGTTTTGTTTGCGGTAGGAAGTCTCTGGTTTGTGCTCGCTGGTAACTACTTTGTGGCCGGAACACTGCTCACGTTCGTCGCGTTCTCGATTTATTTCAGAGAAACAAGCACCGCCTAACCACTTGGAGAGTCCCCAAGACGAGTGTCTAAGTTCGTTGAGGACGTGAAACGTACACGGCCTACCAAACATATAAATATCGTCTTTCAGATACTCGCATGAGGGCTCATGTTGGACTCCATTCTGATCGCAACCGACGGAAGCGAACAGGCGTCGACGGCGGTTGAACACGGACTTGATCTCGCCGAGACGCTCGGCGCTAAAGTACACGTGATTTACGTCGTCGAGACGGCCGCATCCTACATCCTCACGGTCGGCGTGAGCGACGAGGAAATGAAAAAATACCGCGAGTACGGCGAGACGGTCGTCACCGATGTTGTTGACCGGGCAGACGAGCGTGGGCTTGACGGTGTGGGCGTGGTGAAATCCGGAAAGATCGCCCCGGAAATCGCCGAGTATGCCGAGGAAGAAAATCTCGATGCGATCATTCTCGGCAAGAGTGGAAGCGGCGCAATCGATAAATATCTTGGTTCGACCGCAAAGAAGGTCGTTCGTCTGTCGTCGGCCCCTGTGACGATTGTTCGTTCGCCATAACCGCCACACCCCATCATACCGAACACAAACGCTCATTTTTTCGCGGTCTGATTACTCCGAATGACAAGAGTGGTGCGTCGCAAGGCCAGTAGAATACAGTTGAGGCCCTTTGTACGGCTTTCACGACCTCTTTGCAGACCGCAGTCCAGCAAGGTATCACACCGAGCACAAATGTTGGGACAGCACGGACGGACTCACAAAAATCAAAAATAAAACGTCTCACAGAGAACGGTGCCGAGTGTGGTTAGTCGTCGCTGCTTACGACTCTCCTGTCCCCTCCTCCTTTTGTTGTGATTTCAGTCACCATGTTGTTACCCTGCCGGCGAACAACCACATCGTCATCCTCGTCCATTTCTGCAATCAGTTCGGCAAACTCATCGGAGTTGAGAATGCGGTACTCCTTTTGCAGCCCTTTCAGGACGGCGTACATCATGAACAGCAAGATGAACAGGAAGGGAAGCCCGCTGGTGATTGCAGCCGCTTGCAACGCATCAACAGCGGCTTCACCGCCGGCCAGCAGCAACGCCGAGGCAACGAGCCCTTCGGTTGCCGCCCAGAACACACGACCGGTTGGGGGCGTCTCGTGTTTGCCACCCGTACTCAGGTGCTCCAAGACGAGCGAACCGGAGTCCGAGGAAGTGACAAAGAACGTCGTCACGAGCACGATGGCGAGCAACGCGAGGATCGTGGTTCCCGGCATCAAATTAAACATCGCGAACATCGCCGTTTCTTCGCCGACCTCGAACACTTCGCCACTAATCGCACCCGCCGTCGCCTCGTTCATCTCGAAGTTGATCGCCGTGCCGCCCATCGCGGCGAACCACGCGAACGAGAAGAGGACGGGGATCAGTAGCACTCCACCGACGAACTCGCGGATCGTCCGCCCCTTCGAGATGCGTGCGATGAACATCCCAACGAACGGCGACCACGAGATCCACCACGCCCAGTAGAAGATGGTCCAGTCGACGAGGAACGCGCCCTCGCCGTCACCGCCGGGACCGTACCAGTCGGAGCCCTCGAAGTAGTGTCCGTCAAAGGAGTTCCCGAAGAACGACAGCTCAAAGAAGTTGCCGAGGTACGCACCGACTCCCTGTGGAAGCGCACCGAGGATGAACAGCGTCGGGCCGAGGATGAACACCGCTGCCAGTAGTGTCATCATGAAAAAGAGGTTCAGGTTGCTGAGCCGGCGGATTCCCTTATCAAGTCCGAGGAACACCGAGATCATCGCCAGCCCGGTGACGACCCCAATAATGGCTATTGCTACCCAGACCGAGTCAGGAACCGCGGGGAACGCACCGACCTCGCTGCCGACGAACGTCAGCCCCGCGTTGATCTGTAACGCACCCAACCCCAATGAGGTGACCAGTCCGAACAACGTCGCGAAAATGGTGAAGATATCGATGACGTGTCCGGGCCACCCGTAGATTCGGTCACCGAGGACAGGGTAAAAGACCGACCGGAAGGTCAGCGGAAGCCCGCGATTAAACGAGAAGAACGCCAACCCGAGTGCGACCAGCGCATAGATGGCCCACGGGTGAAAGCCCCAGTGGAACAGCGACACGGCGAGTGCCGTTTCGCCGGCCGCATCGGTTCCCGCCTCCGCACCGAGGTGTGGATCGAAAAAGTGCCAGACCGGTTCGGCGACCCCGAAGAACATGAGTCCAATACCCATGCCGGCGCTAAACAGCATCGCGATCCATGAAAGATCGCTGAACTCTTTTTCACCGTCGACGCCGCCGAGCCGTATCATCCCGTACTTGCTGATCGCCAGATACAGCATGAAGACGATGAACAGGTTCGCTGAAAGAATAAACAGCCAGCCAAAGCTGTCGGAAATCCCCTCTCGAGCGTCCCCATACAGCGTTCCCGCTTGATCGGGGAACGCCAGCGAGAGCGCGATGAACGCCAGAATCAACCCGGCAGCGGTTACGAACACCGGTGTGTTGATATCGAAGCCGAAGCCTTGCCAGTTGTTCTCTCCTGCTTTTCTGCCTGTATCCGCGTGGAACAGTTCGCCTTGTATGCCTCTTTTTCCTTTGTCGGCCATGGTTTTGATTGTGTGTTGTGTTTGTCTGTTGGAGCCGTCGACCGACTCCGCTGTCGACTCGATCGGTGCCTCACGGTGGCGTGTCCGATCGGCCCTGTTGGCAGCGTGCCAACGTGGTCTCAATCCACCTACCCTGTGAGCCAATCACGAGTGTCACGTGCTACCAACTTCACCTCACGAAACGGATTACGAGCATCAGTATATATAACTTTTCCATATACATAATTATTTTTCAGTACAAATTTGTCGAAAATTCGCCAGACACGCCGCTACTCCGCAGCTATCACGTAGAAAAGAGCGTTGTTATTCTGGTCGTGATCGCATCAGAATCGCACAAATAACGAACCCAGTCGTGACGGTGTCGCGATCATCGAGACAAAAAATATGATAACCGCAAGAATAAATGAAACCGCGGCAACGCCGAGCAACAGGGGCGCAAGGCTGCCGAACACCGGAATCATCACCACCGTCATGGCGATGACAACCACCAGCAGGAAGCTGAGTGCCACGCGAATACCCATCTGTCGTGGACTGAATCCACACCGTGGACACCGCGTCTCACCCGACGTTATCTCGCAGCCACAGCGTTTACACAGCGCGAGGCGGTCGAAGAACGGACCCATACCAGCGGTCGTCGGCCAGTACACAAAAATCCACGTCCTGACACTCGATAGATAACATGGGGTAGGTATTTCCCCCATTCGTCGACAGTCACAGCCCATCTGCCTGCGGCCCCAAACTCGACGATATCACCCAACGACGTCGACGTCGTAGCCGGCATCCGAGAGCGAGCTGACGATAGCCGAGGCCTGTTCGGTTCCGCTGGTTTCGACCCGAAACACCAGATTTGCCTCCCCTACGTCGAGGTCGGGCA
>LKMS01000130.1 GCA_001563965.1 Haloferacaceae archaeon PL-Br10_E2g29
GATGTCGGCGACGACCTCCGTCTGGCCGGGTTCGAGCACGCCGTTTGGCGTCCCGATTCGCATCATGAAGTAGCTCTCTTGGCCGTTTCGTTGCTGGTAGAGCCCCCACCACTTGAACCGCTCGAACCACGCGTCGCTCTCGTCGTCAGGAATCGACTCCCAGCCCGATTCGGCAAACCGGTAGAGATGCTCACGGATCTCGTTGCCGTAGATCTCGGACTTCCATCGCTCAACGTCAGTTGGCATGCATGCACCCAACAGTCCGAGACGTAAACAACCCCTTGTTTCGTCAACCATCCCCGGTGGTTAGACACACCAGAAATATTTGCCGCTACTCGTCCGTTCGACCGCTCATCGGCCGCATAATCATATGTTCGCGGTCGTAGCCGCGGTACGCGCCGTTGCGGATTCGGCCAACGGGAAGTTTGCCGGGAACTCCCTTTTTGCCACAGGCGATACACTGGCCGTAGGTCGTCACCGCCACGTCGCGGCCGTCAGCACTCACGGCGGTGAAACCCTCTGCGATGAAATCAACAAGGTCGCAGTCGCAGAAATCCGGGTCGTCGACCCGCCAGAGTTCGCTCACGCTCACGCGGCGTTGGTCGTTGACCGAGAGCCACGCACCGTCATCGAGGATACGAAGGGCAACGCTCACGGATTTCTGTAGGGGCCGACGCTACCTGTATGAGTCGACAAACACAAGCAGTGACCGGATCGGTGACGCCGTCGAATGGTGAAAATCCGACGACTGCACGGTGATTGTCCGCGTTGAACGCGTCGCGTATAGCTGCAACACCATCCGGTATCACCGAGCGCGGGCCAGTGTTACTTGTTCGGTCGTGGTTATTTGAACAGGGGACAGACGGGGTAGTGATGACGAGCAAAAAGACACCGAACCGCCACGATGAGATCGCCGCGGAGCGCTATGCAGACGTTCCGTTGGTTCCCGAGCGGTACGCAGATCCCGATATTCGCGGCGAACCAGAGCGGGAGACGCGCATCAACAACGCACCCGATCGCGCCACGGAGCGAAACACGTGAGCGACAACGACGACCACCTCGCGAACCTCTCCGATGGCGCTGGCTGTGCGGAAGTGTGGGAACATCTGTCCGCACAGCGAGCCGCCGAAGCGGGCGAAACCGACGCGGCTGACAGCGAGGAACGCGAGGGCGTCGACACCGAGCGCGATACGGCCGAGAATGAGATGACCGAAACCAACACGGCCGGAGACGACACCGCAGAAGCCGCTGACGACACCGCAGAAGCCGCTGACGACACCGCAGAAGCCGCTGACGACGCTGCCGAAAGCGACGGACAGAAAGCGGCGGTGCTTTCGCCCTGAGAACGGCTTTGTTGCCACCGATTTTTCACCGTGCCCCCGAGCAGTTGTGGATATCAGCGGGAGCGATTCGACGTCGATCGTGTGTGCCGGTCGACCATGTGCGAGATACTTTTAATCCGGGCGGTCGTTGGCTCGTCCAATGAGCAAGGAGTACCGATCGGACCGCGAAACCCCGGTCGGCACACCAGTCGTGCGAGCGGATCCGACGATTACAGGCGACCGGGCGGCCGAGGCAGTCGGCTTCGACCCCGATGACCCCGAAAGTATTGAGGAGGCCGCCGAGGTCGTCCACGAGTTCGCCACGGGTGCCGTCGGTGGCAACGACCACGTGTTGATGCTTCGCGGTGCAGCCGCCTGTGCAGCACTCGTCCGCGGCCTCGGGTCGTACAAGGCAGCCGCTGCGGCCGCCGGTGAGGGTGTCACGATTTCTTTTATCCGCAAATGGGCCCGCGTTCACGACCTGCCCCAGTCGATCCGCCGACACGTCGCTCGCGGCCACATCGCCCCCACAGCGGCCAAACACATCGCGCGGGTGACGACCGACGACCGGTATTTGCTTGCGTGGGCGAGTCTCGATGCGGGGCTGACGGTGCGAGACATCCGGTCGATTGCCAGTGAGATCAACAACGGCGAGGAGGCCGAAACGGCGCTTCGAAACCACGGCGTCACACCGGGTGAGTTGACGATGACGCTCCCGCGAGCGGAGTACACCGAACTTCGCCACCGGGCCTCGATGGAGAACCGCGAACCGGGCGCAATCGTTGCCGACGCGTTGGCAGCGTATTTTTCCGAGTAAACGGGGGAGGGTAGCGTGGTATCGACTGACGGCAGGCGGCTCCGATGTAAACGTTTATCAGCGCGTACCGGTACCTTCGATTGTGGGCTGGTAGCTCAGTTAGGGAGAGCGTCTGGCTTTTAACCAGACGGTCGGGGGTTCAACTCCCTCCCAGCCCGTTTTCCTGCGAACAACATGAGCAGTAAAAACGCTACGGAGGGAGTGAACCAGAGAGTGAAGCGAACGAAGTGAGCGAAACGACCGTGGTTCAACTCCCTCCCAGCCCGTTCCTTCGGTGAACGGTTCCGAATCGCAATTGTCGCCCGACAGCGACGGTGTCGTCCGCAACCCGGCGATAGTTGGGGGAAGCGTGCGTTCATTCGATGAACGGCACCCCACACCGTCTGGCATTCTGTGTAGATGTGAATAACAGTACTCACAACAAAACTAGCCCTGATTTTTTACTGATCTAGCCAGTTCAGTCGAGCCGTTCACCCTGATAACTTCCGTCGTAGGTCTCCTCGTGGTCGGCCTCCGCAAAGACGATCTGTGCGATTCGCGCGCCCTGCTCGATCTCGATGTCGTAATGCACTTCGAGCAACCCCTCGCCTTTGCCCTCGTAGCCGGCGTCCCAGACGGCCGTATGCAGCATACACGAGTTCCGCATGAGCGATGACCGCGGATAGATGAAGCCAATGTGACCGTTGGGAATCGAGACGGTTTCGCCGTAGCCGACGATGTACGCGCCCGGTTCGAGCGAAAACACGCCGTCAGTCGGTTCGAGGGCGATTCGGTCACCAATCATCTTCCCGTCACGGGTGAGTGCGCCCGCGCTCGTCTGGCGTTCGATTGTTCCGGCCGTGAGGTCGACCCCGTTGGGCTGTATCTGTGCGGATTCAATCGGCGAGATGTGGTTGCCACCGTACTGCCCGGATTCGAACATAGCGAACTGCTCCCGGTCGACGGGCAAAATGCTACCGGCTTTCGCAGGGCGGTTTCGGGCGTCTCGCGACACACACCCACTCACGCGCCGAAAAGCTGTACACACCGGCACCGGTGCCGTATTTAACACGGTTATCAGTCCGGAAATACGCGGGATTTATACCCGCGTAGAGACCATCGGCGAACGTTATGGGACAGACGCTTACGGAAAAAATCCTCGACGACCACCTCGTGGAAGGGGAGCTCACCCCCGGAGAGGAGATCGGGATCGAGATCGACCAGACGCTGACGCAGGACACCACCGGCACGATGGTTTGGCTCCAGTTCGAGGCACTCGGCCTCGAAGACGTCCAGACCGAACTGGCTGCACAGTACTGTGACCACCAGACCTACCAGTTCGACTTTAAGAACACCGACGACCACCGCTTCCTCCGCTCGGCCGCAGGAACGTTCGGGGCGCACTTTTCGCGACCCGGCAACGGTATTTGTCACAACGTCCACAAGGAGAACTTCGCCGCCCCCGGCAAGACGCTGCTCGGCTCGGACAGCCACACGCCAACGCCCGGCGGCCTCGGCCAACTCGCGATCGGTGCGGGTGGCCTCGATATCGCCGTTGCGATGGGTGGGGGCCCCTACTACGTCGAAATGCCCGAAGTCGTCAACGTCCGACTCGAAGGCGAACTCCCCGAATGGAGCTCCGCCAAGGACGTTATTCTCGAGATGCTCCGACGGCTCTCCGTGAAGGGCGGCGTCGGCAAGGTCTTCGAGTACAGCGGTCCCGGTGTCGAGACGCTCACCGTTCCCGAGCGAACGACGATCACCAACATGGGAACCGAACTCGGCGCAACGTCGTCGATCTTCCCAACTGACGAGCGAACCAAAGACTACCTTGAGCGACTCGGTCGCGGCGAGGACTTCGTCGACATCGGTCCCGATGCCGACGCCGAGTACGCCGACGAGATCGTGATCGATCTCTCGGAGATCGAACCGCTCATCGCCTGCCCAAGCATGCCCGACAAGGTCGTGCCAGTCCGCGAAGTCGCCGGCGAGCGCGTCGAGCAGGTCATGATCGGCTCGTGTACCAACGGTGGCTACGAGGACATTCTGCCCGGCGCAAAAATGCTCAAAGGTCGCGAAATCGCGATGCACACCGAGATGATCATCGCTCCCGCCTCGAAGCAGTCCGCCGAAATCCTGGCCCGTCAGGGCTGGGTCGCCGAACTGATGGCCGCCGGGGTCAACTTCTCGGAGGCAACCTGTGGTGCCTGTATCGGCATCGGTCACGTTCCCGGCAGCGACTCCGTTTCGCTGCGAACCTTCAACCGCAACTTCGAGGGTCGCTCGGGCATCGAAGACGACAACGTCTATCTCTGCTCGCCGGAGGTCGCCACCGCCGCCGCCATCGCTGGCGAGATCATCGACCCACGCGATCTGGCCGAGGATCTCGGCGATATGGACGCACCCGGCGTCGAGCTCCCCGAAAAGTACAACGGCTCGAAAACCGACCTCATCGCACCCGACGAAGCCATCGACGACACACTCATCAAAGGCCCCAACATCGGCGACGTGCCGCTGAAAGAGCCGCTCGGCGAGACCGTTGGCGGCGAGACGATCCTCAAAATGGACGACAACATCACGACCGACCACATCATCCCCGCAACGGCGGATATCCTGATGTACCGGTCGAACATCGAGAAGCTCTCGGAGTACACGCTCTCGCGCGTTGACGACACGTTCGCCGAGCGCGCAAAGGCCGCTCCCGGTGGCGTGCTCGTTGCCGGCGAAAACTACGGGCAGGGCTCCTCACGCGAACACGCCGCGTTGTGTCCGATGTATCTCGGCATCGAAGCCGTCTTCGCCCAGAGCTTCGCCCGCATCCACAAGGCGAACCTGTTCAACTTCGGGATCGTCCCGCTGGTGATCGACGACGAGATCTACGGAAAAATCGAGCAGGGCGACCACATCGAAATCGTCGACGACATCGGCGAGGGCATCCGCTCGGGTGCCGA
>LKMS01000131.1 GCA_001563965.1 Haloferacaceae archaeon PL-Br10_E2g29
CAGCGGAAGCGGCGGCGGTTCGGGTGGGAAGTCGCGTCCGGACAGTCCAAGCGACCGGAAAAAACGGGCGGCTCGCCAGCAGGCGAAAATCTACGATGCCGGCCGCGGCGACTCGACGCACTGGGAAAAAGAGGGGACGAACTACGAGCGCGACCGGCTGCCGTATCTCGTTTCGGGCTACGGCGAACAGGTCGAAGCCGCCCGACAGCAGGCGGGGCTCACGATCGAGGAACTCGCAGCCGACATCGGCGTCGAACCGAAGACGGTGAGCGCCGTCGAAGCGGGAAGAGCAACCCGCGCGGGCGTCGGCGGCTCGGTAATTCGCGCGCTCGAAGCGGCCTTTTCGATCGAACTGGTCGACGAGTAGCGCGGTGTCTCGGCGTATTCGACTTCCGAGTCGACACCGACAAGCCACCCGGCGTCCGGAGTGTGAGACATGATTGGAAAGCTCGACCCCGAGACGCTCGGGCGGGTGCTTGCACGGACGGGCGCGTCGAATCCGGCAGTGCTGTCGGGGGCGACCTACGGCGAGGATGCCGCCGCAATCGACCTGGGCGAGGAAACGCTCGTCGTTAGTGCCGATCCGATTTCGCTTGCGGCCGAGGCCGCCGGCACGCTCGCCGTTCATGTCGCCTGCAACGATATTGCCGCCTCGGGAGCCGATCCCGAGTTTCTGACGAACGTCATCTTTCTGCCCGACAACGACCCCGAGACGCTCGATGTGCTCACCGAGCAGTTGGATACGGCGGCCAGCGCGATCGACGTCGCCATCGTCGGTGGCCACTCGGAGTACGTTTCTGCCCTCTCACGACCCCTGTTGAGCCTCACGGCGTTTGGCCGCACGGATCGCTACATTCCGACCGGTGGGGCGCAGCCGGGCGACAGCCTCATACTCACGAAGGGCGCGGCCATCGAGGGAACCGCCATCGTGGCCACCGATTTCGCCGAGTCAGTCCGAACGGCGGACGTCAGCGAGGCGACAATCGCGCGCGCAGCGACGTTCTTCGACGACATTAGCGTGCTTGAAGACTCGCGGGCGCTCCGCTCGGTTGCAACGGCGATGCACGATCCGACTGAAGGTGGCGTCGTCGCCGGCTGTGTCGAGATGGCGAGCACATCCGGTGTCGACCTGGTCGTCGACCGCGAGGCGATTCCGACGCGACCCGAAACTGACGCCATCTGTGCCACGATGGGGCTCGACCCGCTACGGATTTTCAGCTCGGGCGCGCTGTTGGCGACCGTTCCGGCCGACGAACGCGAGGCCGCACTGGATGCACTCGAAACCGCGGGCGTCGACGCCGCGGTTATTGGCGACGTAACCGACAGTGGCGACGATTCGGTCGGTGCGCTCGTGCTGAACGGAGAGCGACTCACCGATCCCGGGACCGACCAGTTGTATCCACTGTGGGAGTCATGACATCCTCCTGAGCGTGATCGGCGAGAGTCATTACGCACGCGGCAGCGACACGGCTTTGCAGGCCGGGGCCAACAACTCGGTATGACAGATGCCGAGTACGATGCGGTCGTCTACGACCTCGATGGTACGCTCGTCGAACTGCAGGTCGATTGGGCACAGGTTGCCCGCGATGTCATCACCGTCTACGCTGACGCCGGAATCGACGCTCATGGTGAGGGCCTCTGGGAGCTGATGGGAAACGCCGACGAACACGGCATTGGTACGGCCGTCGAGGAGACCATCAGCCGCCACGAACGTCGCGGAGCCGAACGGTCGCGTCGACTTCCGTTGGCCGACGAGGTGTTGACCCAGCGGGCTCACGTCGGGGTCTGCTCGCTCAACTGCAAGGCGGCGTGCCGGATTGCACTGGAGGCGCATGGGCTGGCTGACGGTGTCGACGCTGTCGTCGGCCGTGACACGGTGGCGACGCATAAACCCGATCCCAAACCGCTGTTGGCAACCCTGCGAATGTTGGATGTCGCGCCGTCCAACGCGATTTTCATCGGTGACTCACCGCGCGATGAGGAAACCGCACGTCGTGCCGGCGTCGCCTTTCGGTACGTCGCGTGATTGTGCAGGAAGACGAGCGCAGACAGTACCAATCGGCGTAGCCTGCAGTTAGTCGGTTTCTTGGGAGTCGGTGTCGTCGGTGTCATCGACAAGGCGGTATTTTGCGTACAAAAATGTCGAAACGGCGGTCAGAAACCAGATCGGCGCACCGACACGGATGGCGAAACTCACGCGCTGGCCCCACGTCGGCAGCTCGACGAACAGCGACAACAACGCGACAATCGGTGCACCGACGAGAATCGTCACGACGAAGGTGACCTGCATTACCCAGCCGAAATCGACGCCATTGGGATCGGTTGTTTCGACGAGATCAACCACAGTTGACCATATTCGGGCACCGTCTAAGCGATGACGGTTCGTGGTCGCCGCCCGCGTAACCGGCCGTTTTTATTCGGTTGCGGGCGAACGCTCCCGCATGACCACCACCGTTGGGATTCGCAAACAGGCCGGCAAAACGCCCATCACGATGCTCACGGCGTACGACACACTCACCGCCGGACTGATCGATGATGCCGGCATCGACATTTTGCTTGTTGGCGATAGCATGGGAACAGAGGCGCTGGGCTACGATTCGACGCTCCCGGTGACCGTCGCGGAAGTCAAAAGTCGGACCGCTGCGGTCGCTCGCGGGGCCGACTCGGCGCTGGTCGTTGCCGACATGCCGTTTCTCTCGATCGGCGTCGATTCAGCTGAAACCGTTCGCAACGCGGGCTCGATGCTCAAAGAGGCCGGCGCGGACGCCGTCAAACTCGAAAGCGGGCCCCACACGGTCGAAATCACTAAACGGCTCACCCAACTCGGTATTCCCGTCATGGCCCATCTCGGACTCACTCCTCAGCACATCAACCGACTCGGTGGCTATACGCGGCAAGGAACGACTGAGGCGGCTGCCGACGAGATTCTTTCGCTCGCACGCGCACACGAGGAGGCCGGCGCGTTCTCGCTCGTCCTCGAACACGTGCCCGCCACGCTCGCTCGCGAAGTGACCGCGGCGCTTGAGATTCCAACCATTGGCATCGGTGCGGGCCCCGACTGTGATGGCCAGGTGCTCGTCAGCAGCGACGTGTTCGGGCTGAGCGAGTCCCAGCCACCGTTCGCCGAGGCGTTTGGCGAGGTCGCAGCCGAAATGACTGCCGCTGTCGACGCCTACACGACCGCCGTGACAGAAAGAACATTTCCGGCAGCCGAACACAGTCACACCGAAACCGACCTCACCGACCGAACCGCAACCCCCGAGGAAACGAACACCGATTCGTCATCGGACACGGATTCGACGTAGCTATACGCTCGTCACGATCCCGTTTTCCGCCGCGTTTTGACTGATTTAGTCGAACGCTTGGTGTGGCTGTTGGGTGTGAACCGCAACACCAGTGAATAGCTGCCAACAACCGCCCTCTTGCGATTTTCGACGGAAGATTTATATACTTGCCGAACTAACTACTGGTTAGTACATGAATCAAAATCAACTCGCAGGTCGCGACGGCCGCTTCTTGCGACGCTACGAGTATGACGATCACTGGCTCGTCGTGGCCGACCTTCCGGTCGATGATGACCAGGTCAGCGTGGATGTCGTCGGTTCGACGGCCATCGTCGTCGTCGACCATGGCGACCGCGAGAGCGAGACCGAACTCGAACTGCCCGGTGCCAACGGAACGGCGACGCTGAACAACGGCGTACTCACCATTCAGGTGGACAAATGAAACTGACAATCAAGCCCCTCAAACAGAAAGATGCCGGTCGTCGACTGGCTGCAGTCGACCGCGTCGCCGCCGATGAACTCGGTCTGAGCGGCGGGGACTTCATCCGGCTCGATAGCGACGACGGCACCGCCATCGCCCGTGTCTGGCCCGGCTACCCCGAGGACGATGGCACGGGAATCGTCCGCATCGACGGCCGGCTTCGCCAGGAGGCGGGCGTCGGCATCGACGACACGGTGACTGTCGAGAAGGCCGATGTTCGCCCGGCCGACGCCATCACCATCGCCCTGCCCCAGCGGCTCGGCATTCGCGGCAACATCGATTCGCTGATCCGCCGTGAGCTTGGCGGCCAGCCCGTCACTGCGGGTCAGAACGTCCAGCTACCGCTCGGATTCGGTTTCATGGGCGGCCAATCGCAGGCCGTCCCGCTGAAAATCGCCGCAACCTCGCCGAAGGGGACGGTCGTCGTCACCGACTCCACGCGGGTCGAAATCTCCGAAAAGCCCGCCGAACAGATCCACGAGTCGGCGTCGCCTGCAGCCGGCACGCCCGGTGGCTCGCCAGACATCGCCTACGAGGATATCGGCGGGCTCGACGAAGAGCTCGAACAGGTCCGCGAGATGATTGAGCTGCCGATGCGGCACCCAGAGCTGTTCAAGCGGCTCGGCATCGAGCCACCGAAGGGCGTCTTGCTCCACGGCCCACCGGGCACGGGCAAAACGCTGATCGCCAAAGCGGTCGCCAACGAGATCGACGCCTCGTTCCACACCGTCTCTGGCCCCGAGATCATGTCGAAATACTACGGAGAGTCCGAAGAACAGCTCCGTGACGTGTTCGAGGAGGCTTCCGAGGAGGCCCCCGCGATCATCTTCATGGACGAGCTGGATTCGATCGCACCCAAACGCGAGGAGGCCGGCGGCGATGTCGAACGTCGAGTTGTCGCCCAGCTGCTGTCGCTGATGGACGGCCTCGAAGAACGCGGCGAAGTCGTCGTGATCGGCGCGACCAACCGCGTCGACGCCATCGACCCTGCGCTTCGACGTGGTGGCCGGTTCGACCGCGAGATTGAGATCGGCGTCCCAGACCGGGATGGGCGAAAAGAGATCCTGCAGGTCCACACCCGGAACATGCCGCTCGCGGAGGGAATCGACCTTGACGTGTACGCCGAAAACACCCATGGCTTCGTCGGTGCGGATCTCGAAAGCCTCGCCAAAGAGGCCGCGATGCACGCCCTGCGCCGGATTCGCCCACGCCTCGATCTCGAAAGCGATGAGATCGACGCCGAGGTGCTCGAATCCATCGAGG
>LKMS01000132.1 GCA_001563965.1 Haloferacaceae archaeon PL-Br10_E2g29
CGACCCGGCGCATACGACCTCGAACTCGTCGTCGTCGGCCACGACGAGGACGGCGACCGGGTGCGCGCAACCCGCCCGGTTTCGATTGACGTTGGTCCCGACGAGGCCGACATCGAAATCAGCGCCGAACGGGTCTTTCTCGTCGAAACCGACGAGGGAACAACCGAAGTCGGCGGCATCCAGGACCTGATCGGCTCCGGCCAGAGCGCGAACGACGCCGAGATGACGCCGGCGCTCGAACTCCGGGTGTCGAACTTCGGCTCGACGACCGCCCGTGACGTGTTCGTCCAGCCGCGTATCGACGGCGAGGACCGCTCGCGGCTGCCGGTGTCGGATATTCCGCGAAACGGCACCGAAACGGTGCGCTTCGAAACCGAATCGATCACTGAACCGACCACCATCGAGTTCACCGCAGCCTACCGACTCGCGAGTGCCGACCCGGGAAGTGAGCGCGAGACGGTGTCGACGACCTACGACTACCGACCCGGTGAGGAGGCACTCGTTCTCACCGACGTGTCGATGGAGCGCAGCGGCGATGCGCTGTCGATCACCGGCAACGCCGGCAATCTCGACACCCAACCCGTCGACAGCGCCGTCGTCGCCGTCGGCGACCACGAGAACGTGACGCCCGCGGCACCCCAGCGCGATTACTTCATCGGGACGATTCCCGACAGCGACTTCGTCACGTTCGATCTCACCGCCAGCGTCGAGGGTGAACCCGAAACCGTGCCGATCGATGTTCGGTACAGCGCCGACGGCGTCGTTTACGAGCAGACCATCGACGTGCCGTACGACGCAACCGAGGCCGACGACGGTTCGGGACTCTCAACGGTGCTCGTCGGACTCGCCGTTGTGGGGCTGATCGGCGCGCTGATCGCTGTCGGCTACGTCTGGAGGCGGCGAGGCGATGACGGCGATTGAGCTTCGCGGCGTCACCAAACGGTACGAGACTGGCGGCCACACCGTCGAGGCGCTGAAAGGCGTCGACCTCGCGGTCGATGCCGGCGAGTTTCTCTCGATTATCGGCCCCAGCGGCAGCGGCAAAAGCACGATGTTGAATCTGCTCGGCTTGCTCGACGCACCGACCGAGGGTGAGGTCTGGCTCGACGGCATCGACGCCACGCGGTTTTCCGACAGCGAGGCGACCACCGCGCGCCGCGAGCACATCGGTTTTATTTTCCAGGATTTCTACCTGATCCCGACGCTGACGGCGCTCGAAAACGTCACCGTGCCGACCGTGTTTTCGCCCGGGGGCCCGGCCCGCGACCGCGCGGCCGCGTTGCTCGAAAACGTTGGCCTCGCCGACCGCCTACACCACGCACCCAACGAGCTTTCCGGCGGCCAGAAACAACGCGTCGCCATTGCGCGCTCGCTCATCAACGAACCAAACGTCGTCTTGGCCGACGAGCCGACCGGGAATCTCGACCGCGAAATCGGGGAACGAATTCTCGAAACGTTGCGCGAAATCACGGGCCAGGGCGTGACCGTCATCGCCGTCACCCACGACGAACAGGTCAACGAGTACGCCGACCGCGTGTTTGCACTGCTCGATGGAGTCGAACAGTGAGCCGGGGGCAACGCATACTGCAGCGCATTCGTGCGTTCGAACTGCCGATCGAGCGGTTCGTCGACATCGACGCCGGCCGCTTTCCGGCGGTGTTCATGGCGACGCGAAACCTCTCGCGAAGCCAACTTCGATCGGCACTTGCGTGTCTCGGAATTTGCATCGGCGTGCTGGCAATCGCCTCGCTCGGCATCTTCGGCAACGTGCTCTCGCTCGGTGCGAGCGACGCGCTCGGCGACATCGGCAACCAGGTGATTCTCACGCCGAACGCCGACGCCGGCATCGAAACGATCGACGACTCGACGCTCACCGAAATCGAGCGCGCCGCCGGCGACACGACCGTCGTGCCGTTGCGCACCAGCGGCGGCCTGATCGAGTACGCCGGGTCGTCAACGGCGGCAACCATCTACGGCATTGCCGAACCCGGGGGCGTCTACACGGCGTCGGAGGGACGCGTCCCCGACAGACACCGACAGGGCGCGCTCGTCGGCGCGTCGGTTGCCGAGGAACTCGATGTGCGCGTTGGCGCGACGATCACCGTCGATGGCGACTCCTATCGGGTGGTGGCGGTTCTCGAGGAGGTCGAAACGTTCTCGCCCGTGTCGCCAAACGACGCGGTGATGTTGCCCGAAGACGACGTCGGTGGGCCGGGCTACGATCAGGTGACGATCGAGGCCGACTCGGGTGCTGAGGCCGCTGCCGCCGCGAGCGCCATCGACACAGCAGTCAACAGCCGCGAGGAGGTCGTCGACATCTTCGAGCTGTCGGCGATCACCGACGAGATCAACGACTTCTTTTCGTTGCTCAACAGCTTCCTGATTGGACTGGGTGGCATCTCGCTCGTCGTCGCCGGCGTGAGCATTCTCAACGTCATGCTGATGAGTACCGTCGAGCGTCGCGAGGAGATCGGCGTGCTTCGGGCGGTCGGCGTGGAAAAACGCGACGTGATGCGAATGATTCTGGTCGAAGCCGCGTTGCTGGGCGTGATCGGTGCGGCCGGCGGCGTGATCGCCACCATCGGCATCGTCGCGCTGTTGTATCTCGTTGCGCCGATCGAGCTGTGGATTCTGCTCCATCCGACGAACGCCGCGTATCTCCTGTTGGCGTTCGCCATCGGTGTCGCCATCAGCGTCGCAAGCGGGCTGTATCCGGCGCGGAAGGCCGCAAACGAGCGGCCGGTCGACGCACTGCGGAGCTAGCCGGCGAACGCGGCGGCCGCATCGCTGCTTGCGGAATCCGAGAACTGATACCTGTTGCGTGGCTAAGAGAGTTATGTTCAGTAGTTACGGATCGGCCGCGAGTCGACCAACTGGAGGGCGCTGGTGAGCCCTCGCCGCGTTGATTTCATTGTCGACATCGCCTATGGCGTCCTGATTCTCATTGCGATCATTCTGTTCGTGGTCGTCGGCACGGTAACGGGCGTGGCGTTCGCCCTCGGCGTGTTGCTGTCGTACGTTGTTCACGTCGTCTGGAAGATGTCGCGGTTCGATCCCGACTGGATGACGAAGGAGGTCGCCGAAAGCGTCGAGAAAACCGTCGGCGAAACCGTCGAAAAGACCGTCGGTGAAACCGTTGACAAGGCCGTTGGCGAGAGTGTCGAAAAAACCGTTGGCGAAAGCGTTGACCGCGAGGTCGCCGAAAGCGTCGAAAAAACCGTTGGCGAGACGGTTGAAAAAGCGGTCGGTGAGAGTGTCGACAAAGCCGTTGGCGAGAGCGTCGAGAAGACCGTTGGTGAAACCGTCGAAAAGACTGTCGGCGAAACCGTCGAGAAGACTGTCGGCGAAACCGTCGAACAGAAAGTCAGCGAAACCGTCGACAAGGAGGTCGCCGAAAGCGTCGAGAAAACCGTCGGCGAAAGCGTGGAAAAAGCCGTTGGCGAGAGCGTTGAGAAGACGGTTGGTAAAACGGTTGAAAAAACCGTTGGCGAGACGGTCGAACAGAAGGTCAGCGAGAGCGTCGACCGAGAGGTCGCCGAAAGCGTTGAAAAAACCGTTGGCGAAACCGTCGAAAAAACGGTGAAAAAGGAGGTCGAAGCGGTTATTCGACAGCTTGAATCCATCAGTGAGCGGGTCGAGGAGAACCAAGACACTGACACCGACACAGATTCCGACGGCAGTCGTGCTGCGGGAGACGAACGCGAAGAGACCGACCGATAGCAGCAGTATCGGCGGCTCGTTTCAGCAGTTCTGCCGGATGCGCCATCGACAGCAACGTACGGGAGTCAGCCAATCGAGAGGAACACAAGCGGGACAACGATCACCATGGTCACACCGAACATGAGCGCCGAACGGAGCCACTGGCCACGGACGGCGGTTGCCTCCTCCTCGTAGCTACGACCACCGGCTCGTGGGAGCACGACATGTGCAAAAAAACCGTATATAAAGCCCACAACGAGGGCAACCGCCAAAAGGTGTGCGAGGAGGTTGAGTCCGCCGGCCTCGACAACGGCGGGAACGACAACGCTGAATCCACGCACGGCCAGCGCATACAACACCCCGGCAAGCCCACCGGCGAGGTGATGAACGACCATCGCATCGCGAAAGCGGACGCTCTCGTGAGGCGTTCGCGTGAGGACGCCCGTGGCGACGTACGCTGGGGTGAATCCCTCGGGCTGACGGCTCATCGGCCAGTCCATGACGACCGCTGCCAGCAGACCGGCCAGCACGCCAACGGCGAAAAGCACCGCCACGTCGGGTGAACCCGCCGCCGCGAGCGCCGAAAACACGCGCATACCCAGAGATTGCTCGCGGGCGCTTTATAATTCCCGTCAGACGCGTAGGCAGGTTACGCGCCGCCGGTTACCGCGAACAACACCAGATTGTGGAGCCCCGGGCCGAGGCCGACGGCCGCGATGACACCCAACAACAGATAGCCCTCGGCGGGTGCCTCCTCGATGTAGTCCGCAAAGAGCACGACAATGACGCCGACAAGGATCGCTTTGACGAGCATGAACAGCCAGCCCGTCCCAATCACCGCGGCGGTCGGAAGCGTCGCCGCGGCGTCCAGAATCCACCGCGAGAGTGGGGTTCGTTCGCCAAAGCCGAGAATGTCGACGCCGACGGTGGTCGACACCGCATCGAGCATGTGACCGAATACGACGAGAAGGCCGACGAGGCCGGTGACCGCCGTTTCGTGCGGTCGCAGTCGGCGGAGCACGAGCCAGACGACCGCCGTCACCGGAATCGAGGCGACGAAGCCGGCGGCTGGCCAGCCGAGCGTGAGCGTCCCGCGCGCCGAGCCGACGAACAGCGCCGCGGCGATCACCAGCGTCAGCGCTGCGATGCCGGTCGCGAACAACGCTGCCGGAGGGGAACGTCGATCACGGCGGTCGGCAGCCAGCCAGAGTGTGCCGACAGTGATGGCGACGGTGAGATACACCGCGGCTGTGCCGGCAAGCGGTGCAACCACTGGTGGGAGCGCGTCGATAACGTAGAGTACGTGCAGACAGGAGCC
>LKMS01000133.1 GCA_001563965.1 Haloferacaceae archaeon PL-Br10_E2g29
CCCATCACGTACACCGATTCGTCGATGAACATGTAGGCATCACAGTGCAGACAGTAGTGCAGACCGCGGCCGGTTCGCGGCAACGGCGGGTTTGGCCGTTCATCGGAAAAGCCAATCCCGAGGACGACACGGTCGGCAACGATGTCGGTCGAGTTCCCGCTGAGTCGGAACCGCCCATCGGACGTCTGCTCAATATCCGTAATGAAGTCGCGCACGACGTCGGCCCCGTAGGATTCGATCTGTTCGGTCGCCGTCTGGAGGAACTCGTTGCCCGAGACCGATTCGGGCACGCCAATGACGTTGTGCGTGTCGAGCATCATCGCTGCACGGCCGCCACCACGGTCGATGAGCGCCGTGTCGTGGCCCAGCCGTGTCGTGTACAACGCCGCCGACAACCCCGCTGGTCCGCCGCCGATGACTGCCACCTCGTACGATTCGGGCTCGGTTGCCGACCCGTCTGCGGACTCGCCGTTTGTCTCACTCATATACCAGCTAAAGGGGTCCCCGATACATAAGTTACCAGCAGTTGTGCACCCGCTCTACAATCTATGCCAATTACTTACACACGTAGTGACCGGTTACGGGTCAGCAGGCCCAACAACGGCGTAGCAGTTGCCGCTTGAGAGCTGCAACTCGGTACACCGGATTCCCGCCGCGTCGGCGAGATCCGCACGGAACTCCTCGGGATCGTAGATGTGGTAAAACCGCCCGACACGCTCGCCGCCCGGTAGTGTCCAGTCGACGGTCGTATCGAACCCCTCGTCGGCGTCGAACCGGTCGTGGGCCGTACTCCACGCCGAGACAAGCGCGCGGCCATCGGGTTTCAGCACGCGGCCGACTTCGGACAGACTCGCCAGTCGGTTCGCGCGCGGTCGGAGATGGTGCAGCGTTGCGACGTAGACGACGTGGGAGAATGTCGCGTCATCGAACGGCAGCCGAGCGGCGTCGCCGTGGACAAACGCTGCGTCGAAGTCGCGGTCGGCGGCCCGCCGGGTTGCTTCCGCCAACAACCCGCGGCTCACGTCGAGGCCGACGACGCTCGCGCCCCGGTCGGCCAGCAGTTCGGCGTGCCGGCCGTTGCCGCAGCCGAGGTCGAGCGCTCGGCCGAGTGCGCTACACCGATCAGCTTCGGCGTCGACAAAGGATTCGACCTCCGGCCACGCGTACTCGCGGGTCTGGGCGAAGTGTGTCGCAATGCGGTCGTAGACGGCTTGGCTGTTGCCCCGCTCGCCCTCGTCGACCCCTTGTTTCCGCCCACTCGCATTCGTCTTCGAGCGGTCGCCATCGCTGGCTCCAGCCGGGGGCGACGCGGCCGAGCGGCGAGTAGTCATTGACGCTGCTCCGCGCGGCAGCCTCAAAACGGCTGTGAAAACGCAGTCTGTGGTCATTCACTCGTCGCCCACACTGCCGGTCGTCCATCTCGAGTGCCACACAACATAACCTACATACGACTCCTTGTCGTAGCTCTCGGTATGACAACTGACACCGACGACGTCGTCGAACACCGGCGGCTCATCATCGCCGGCACGGGGATTGCGGGGCTCACCGCGGCCATTTACGCCGCCCGGTCGAACAACGAGCCGCTGGTCTTTGAGGGCGTCGAGCCCGGCGGCCAACTCACGCTCACCACGGATGTCGAGAACTATCCGGGCTTTCCCGAGGGCATTTCGGGGCCCGAACTCATTAACAACATGAAAACTCAAGCCGAGAAGTTCGGCGCGGACACAAAAAACGGCGTGCTCGATTCGGTCGCTGTCGAGGGTGACGGTGCCGACCGAACGTTCCGTGTCACGTTCACGAACGGCGACGTGTACACCACTGACGCACTGATTGCAGCCTCCGGCGCGAGCGCTCGCACGCTCGGCATTCCGGGCGAGGACGAACTCATGGGCTGGGGCCTGTCGACGTGTGCGACCTGCGACGGCGCGTTCTTCCGCGACGAAAAAATCGTCGTCATCGGCGGGGGCGACGCCGCGATGGAGGAAGCGAACTTCCTCACCAAATTCGCCTCGACGGTGTACATTGTTCATCGTCG
The DNA here is from genome assembly GCA_001563965.1 of Haloferacaceae archaeon PL-Br10_E2g29. GTDB lineage: Archaea > Halobacteriota > Halobacteria > Halobacteriales > Haloferacaceae > PL-Br10-E2g29. The sequence continues at coordinate 2,036 of LKMS01000133.1, forward strand.
CGAGGCGTTCCGCGCCGAGGATATCTGGATCGAGCGGACGATGGAGAAGGTCGAAGAGGGCGAAATCGAGATCCTGCGCAACACCGAAGCGGTCGAACTCCACGGGACACAGGAGGATGGCCTCCAGAGCCTCACGCTCGTTCGCCATCCGGAGGGCCATCCAACCGACAAACTCGACGATCCCGACACCGAGCGGTTTGCGTTCGACGCGGGCGCGGTGTTTTACGCCATCGGCCACACCCCCAACACCGACTATCTCGAGGAGCTCGACGTCGAAACCGACGACGAGGGCTACTTACAGACCCGTGGCGGTACCGGCGGCAACCAGACCGCAACCGGCGTCGAGGGACTGTTCGGCGCGGGCGACGTGGTCGACTTCCACTACCAGCAGGCCGTGACCGCGGCGGGCATGGGCTGTGAGGCCGCCCTCGACGCCGACGCGTATCTCGAGGAGTTGGATCGCAAGCGTGCGGCCGCCCGCAAGGCGGAGACGGGTGCGGCAACCGCCGAATCAGACGACTAAGCCGAGTGCCCCACCAGTGCAGTGGTGTCAGCCGTGTCCGTGAGGCCGACGTTCAGCCGTGTCTGCGAGCCCACTCCGATAGTTTCGGATCGTGTGTGCAATCCCAAACGGGTGCTGATTCGATCCGTGTTTTTTATTCGTCGCCAGACGCTGACTCGGCCGTCCCGAGCGAAAAGTCCGCTGCCAGTCGGTCGAGCGACTCGTGGTGTTCGGTCGTATGGGGTGCGGTCAGCGGTGAGACGCTGATATCGCCGCCGGCGACGACGCGCCTGTCGGTGCCCTCCGGGTCGTCTACGGTGCCGGCATGCATCAGCGACCAGATGTTGTCACGGAGTTCGATCTTCCCGTCGTCATCGCGTTCGGCAGCCATCTCGTACCGCATCGACGGCCGCGTGACGCGCATTGCGGGCGGGTCGGTAACTGCGTCGTTGCCGGCGAACGGCACGTTCACGTTGAGGTAGTCGGCCGCCTGAAAAACGCCCTCGGCGTGGGCGTGTTCGACGAGATATTTCGTGGCTTCTGCGGCCGTGTCGTAGTCTGCCGGCTCGGACGCCATTGCCGCCCAGTCGTTGCCGCCCTCGATGTAGAGCGAGACGGAGATGGCGGGCAGGCCGAAGAAGGCCGCCTCGACGGCGGCGCTCACCGTTCCCGACCGGCCCAGTACGTATGCGCCCATGTTGGCGCCTTTGTTACAGCCCGAGACAACGAGGTCGACATCGGGACACAGCACCCCGAGGCCGGCGACAACGCAGTCGACCGGCGTTCCCGAGACGCCGTAGCCGAGTTCGTGATCCGCGATGTCGACCTGCTGGGACATCGTCCGGCCGACGGCGCTCTGATCGTCGGCGGGGGCGACTGCAGTTACGTCGGCGATAGCCGACAACGCGTCGTACAGCGCGCGAAAGCCGACGCTGTCGATCCCGTCGTCGTTGGTCAACAGGATCCGTGACTCATTCATATCACCTGTCTGCCCGCGAAGTCCAAAAACGCTCGGCCCGCGACATGACACGATTCGTGAACACAACGCACACAAGGGTAGAGATACATCTTCCACCATGGGACTTGGCAGCACGACAAAGAAAATTCAGCTGTTGGCCGATAGCGCCGAAAAGATGTACCACCGGCTCAACGAGGTTCGCGAACAGGTCGAAACCACCCAACACACCGTCGACGAAACCGGCGACCGGGTTCGGCATCTCGAGAGCGAAATCGTCGAACAGCGCGCGATTCTCGAGGCGATTGCGGGTGAACTCGATATCGACCTCGCTGCGGTCACGGCCGACGCGCACATCCCTGAGGCCGAGACTGCGACCAGCGAATCTGACGCCGACCACTCGGATGAGGACGCTGCGACGGATGCCGGCGGAGACGATGGGGCTGCTGATGCTGAGACTGATTCTGACGGAGTCGCTGACGACGGAGACGGCGGTGCCGACGACGGAGATGGCGTCGTCGTCGACAACTGAGCGGTAACTGCCCGCCGTACAATCCGATTTTGCAGCCGGTTATTTCCGCAGCCGGCCGTGTTCGACCATCATACACCGATCTTCGATCACCGTGAGCCCAGCGGCTTCGGCCCGTTTGACCGCGTTGTCGTCGTGAATGCCGAGCTGCAACCAGAGGGCCTCCACGTCGCCAACGCTGTCACGTCGGGCGAGCATGTCGTCGACGATGCCGGCCACCTCGTCGCTCGGCCGAAACACGGTAACAACGTCGATCTGTGTCGCCGGATCGATCTCGGTGAGTGAGTCGACCGTGGGTTCGCCGAGCACCGCGTCGGCAAATGGATTGACGGGATGGATCGTGTAGCCGTGTCGCTGGAGATACGCGGGCACCTCGTGGGCGGCTTTGCCGGGCGTCGCCGAACAGCCGACGATGGCGAGTTGGGAGTAGTCGAGCACCGAACTGAGTGTGTCGTCGGAGACGGATGCCATGGGGTTCGGTTGGCGTGCGCCGACAAAAATGGTAGTCACGAGCTGTGCGCGTGCTTGGCTCAGAAACGTCATTGTCGATACAGATGGTTCCAACCGTCGAATTATTTGCGAACAACCGGACGGACATCCGAAAACTGGCGATTTCGTTCCTCTGGAATGTATATTTGTACTGAAAATATCGGCTGTCAGAAACACGTTTATATCTCCCTGGTAATGTGTCGCATGCACACCGCACAGTTGTATGAGACATGATTACACCCTCCCACCGGACTGGGACGCGATGACTGCTGAAGAAAAGTCCCGGTGGATGACCCAAGAACGGTGTCGGCGACAGGCCATGCGCCAACAGACGCCGACAACGGATGCACTCGAACACACAACTGCCCGACTCGTTCGGACGCTTACCGCCCGTGGCTATGAGCCACTGGCCCAGAAGCGCTAGCGCAGTTGGTGTTCGGTCGGCAGACTCCCGCCGACAACATATCCGATCGTATTTTTTGAACACGCAATCAC
>LKMS01000134.1 GCA_001563965.1 Haloferacaceae archaeon PL-Br10_E2g29
CAGGTCGGAACCTCAACGGTATCAATGGACTGCACCGACGCCGAACTCGACCGACTCAAAACGCTGGTCGGCGACTACCCGGATTTCCGGATTGACGAACTCATCAGCCCCGAAGAGGCCGACGGAACACACGCACGCATCTCCTCGCGATCGGATGCCGCGCGGCTAGCGAGTTTTTGTGACAACGTGTTTCAGTCGGTGTTCGGCTACGAGGAAACCTACCGGGGCTGGGTGGTGTCGATCTGAGCCACCGACCCCAGAACGAACCGGAAACCAACCAGTCAGTCGATGCGATCGATCGACACAGGGTCGTCGTAGTCGACAGTGGTGTCGATCCCGAGCGCCTGGTTCAGCCCGCAGAAGCAGGTCGTCGCGTTGAATCCGAGGCCAATCGCGCCGACTGCAGCGAGAATGCCTTTCGATCGGCTTCCCTTTCGGAGGAGTGCAATGGCGACGATACTCAGTACGACCGCACCCACCGCGCGAAGCAGTCTGTCGGTTCCACCAACGTTTGAATCAACGTCCATACCACACGTTAGCTCGGCAGACACTTGTAGATTCACCCACCCGTTCGTCAGTTTCGATGCATCGAGTTCCGCCAGCCGAACGAACCCCTACCAACGACGGTGGTCAGCAACTCACGGATGTGCGTAGTAGACGACGGCGCTCTCGTCGTCGTGGCTGTCGACACGGACAAAGCCGATTCGCTCGAACTGAATGATCTCGTTGACTTCCGTTTCAGCGAACGCCGGTTCAGCCAGCCCAGTTACGTCGCCATCGGGCGTTCGCATCGTGACCGAAACCGTCGATTCGGCAGGCACCCAGTGGATGACAGCAACGCCGTCGTCACGGACTGCAGAGATGTCATCACCGGTGGCGACGAACTCGCCGTCGGCGTAGCGAACACAGCCGTAGCCTTTGAGCCAGATTCGCTCGCCTTCGCTCGGAAGATCGTCGGGTTCGACGAGCACGGCGTCGTCGACCGGAATCTCTCGCGTCCCGCGATCCTCGTGGTTCGGGTGCAGCGGTGGATGGCCAGCGGCCGGTTTGGCCTCGCCGCCGAGAGGAACACGCTGGCCGTCCCGAACGAGGAAGTAGCGGTTGGCCTCGTCGTCAACGCGGTCGCGATTGGAGGCGTAGATCGACGACATGGCGAGATCCACATCCGAGGTCGACATCCCCAGACCGATCATCGCTTCAACGATGGCCTCGCCGCGAATGCCGCGACGTCTCACCGACTGGAGGGTCGGTGCGCGCGGGTCGTCCCAGCCATCGAGCTCGCCGCTCGCGATCAGTTCAGCAATCGTCGACGTCGACATTTTGCTATCGTACTCGTCGATCTGGACGTGCCCCCAGTGGAGCACTTCGGGGTACTCCCAATCGAAGTAGTCGTAGAGAAACTGCTGGCGTTTGGCCGAGTCTTGGAGGTCGATTCCGCGGATGATGTGGGTGATGCCGGTGAGGTGGTCATCAATTGCCGACTGGAAGTCGAGCATGGGCCAACAGCGGTATTCACTCGCCTCCTCGCGGGGATGTGGCGTGTCGATCATCCGGAAGGCAACCCAGTCGCGCAGCGCGGGGTTTTTGTGTTCGATGTCGGTCTTTACGCGAAGAACCATCTCGCCTGAGTTGTACTCGCCGTCAACCATCGCCGCAAACTCGTCGAGGACGGTTTCGGGAGCTTTGTCACGGTTGGGCGATGGCGTGCCGTCTTTTTTGAGTGCAGAGAACTCCTCGGCTGGCAGATCGCAGGTGTAGGCGTTGCCCAGTTCGATCAGCTTGTGGGCATACTCGTAGTACGTCTCGACGCGATCCGAGGCACGGTAAACCTCGTCGGGTTCGAAGCCGAGATACTCGATGTCGTCGAGAATGGCGTCGTAGGCCGAGAGGTCGGGCCGTTTAGTTTCGGGGTCGGTGTCGTCGAACCGGACGACGAACTCGCCGTCGTAGCGGTCGCAGTAGGTGCCAATAACGGCAGGCATCCGGGCATGACCGAGATGCCACGGGCCGTTGGGGTTGGGTGCGGCCCGCAGACGGACGGTGTCGTACGCCTCGACGTTCGGAAGATCAGGCAGCGTCTGTTCGTCGTTCTCGTCTTCGGCATCGAGTTCCGCAATGAGATCGGCATCGAGTTCGGCGAGTCGCTCCCGGCGGGCCTCGCGGTCCAACTGTCCGATCGTGCCGACGACTTGGCCGACGACGCCCGGTACCTCGTTGCCGTGCGGTCGGAAATCCGGGTTCTCGCCCATCAGTGGGCCCATAATCGCACCCACGTCGGGATCACTGTCGTGTTTGAGCGCGTTGAACAGGGCGTGTTTCTCGGCTTCCGCCTTGACGCGCTCGCGGAGTTGGTCGTCCATTTGCTGTGGATTCAGCGCGATTGGCCAAAAGCGGTGTGACTTACGCTGCACAGCGGATGCGTTCGAGCAGTCGGAACGCTTGAGGGCCCCCACTCGAAACCGTCACCGTGAGCCGACGACGCCTCTTTGGATCGCTCTGCGGGCTTGTCTTCTTTCTCAATCTCGCCAGAATCGTTTTCGCCCCGTTGGTGGATGTGTTTATTGCCGAGTTCGGCATTGGCGAGGCGACCGCTGGGCTCATTGTGACGCTGGTGTGGGTTGGGAGTGCCTCACTGCGACTGCCGACCGGCTGGCTGCTGACGCGATTCCCACGGCACTATCTCGTTATTGGCTCTGGCAGCCTGCTGGCCGTTTCGGCTGCCGCTGCCGGCTCGGCTACGACCGTCCGACAGCTCATGGCTGGGGCGTTTTTTATGGGCACCGCTTCGGGCGTCTACTTCGTCTCGGCGAACCCGCTGTTGAGTGAGCTATTTCCCAAACGCGTCGGCCGCGTTATGGGTATCCACGGGGCGGCAACGCAGGTCGCGGCGGTGGTTGCAGCCCCACTTGTTGTCGTCTCGTTGTGGGTTGATTGGCGGCTCGCGCTGTGGACGATTGCGGTCGGCGCGGCGATACTGACGGTCTACACAGTCAGTGCAGCCCGCCGAACCGAACTCCCTGATGCCGGCAAAAACGACCGATCGCTCCTTGCAGGCGCGGCCTCAGAGTGGCGAATCATCGCTGCCGCCCTCGCGTTAGCCGGCACCGCCGTCTTCGTCTGGCAGGGCGTGTTCAATTTTTATGAGCTGTATCTGCAGTCCCGTGGTCTGTCATCGGCCGCAGCCTCAGCGATGCTGACGATCGTCTTTGCAGCCGGCGTGCCAGCCTTTTTCTTCGCCGGCGAGTTGGCCGACGACCTCCCTTCAGTGCCGCTGTTGTTGGGCATTGTCGGCTCCTTTGCTGGCTGTCTGTTGTTGTTGGTCGCCGCAGAGAGCCTGGTCGCGCTGGCTGTCGTCTCCGTGCTGCTTGGCTTTGTGATCCACGCGGTGTTTCCCGCGACCGACGCCTACATTCTGACCGCGCTGCCGGATTCGTCCCGTGGCAGTGCGTACGCCGTTTTTAGTTCCGTCTGGATGCTTTCACAGGCAGGGGGGTCGTCTGTTCTCGGTGTGCTGATCGAGGGGGGCTACAGCTACGATACCGTGTTTGCGGCCGGTGCGCTCGTCCTCGTCGGAACGGTCGTCGTTCTCGGTGTGTTCGAACGCGCCGGTCGGCTCCCCGCCTGACGATGTGCAGGTTACTGTGCTTGCGCTCAAGTGCTGCTTCAACACAGAGCGGTGACCCCCTGCGACATACTGACCAACTCACTGGACGAAAGTGAAACAAAAAAGGCGTTGTGTCTCAACGTTACAATGGCATTCGGGGCGATTGCTCTGATGATTGGCGCGATTCTCACCGCAGACATTCGGCTGCCGACCGCCGTTGTTGGTCACGAGAGCTCGACGGTGCTCGTGAGCCCCATCGGGCTCCGGCTGCTTGGATTTGACGGCTAAAAAACAGGTCGAAAAGACGCTTACTGGAACGCGCCGCCGAGACCGACCTCGTCGCGCTCGATGTCGCTCTTGCCGAACTTGCGCTCGATCTCGTCGTAGCGTTCGCGGGTCTCGGGAGTCACACTCGCCGTGACCTGCCCAAGCGCCTGCTCGAAGTGGTCCATCGTCACGCGAACGTTGCCGACCGATTCGGCGACCTCCTCGCGGGTGACGCTTGCGATGAACTCCCGGCTGGCAGCCATCGACGCCTCGCGGCAGACCGCTTCGATGTCCGCGCCGACGTAGCCCTCCGTGCGGCGGGCCAGTTTGTCGAGATCCACGTCGTCGGCCAGTGGTTTTTCGCCCGTGTGGACTTCGAAGATCTTCCGGCGGGCCTCCTCGTCGGGCACGGGCACGTGGACGTGACGGTCCAAGCGACCGGGCCGCAGCAGTGCCGAGTCGATCAGGTCTGGGCGGTTCGAGGTGGCGATCACCACGACATCTTCCAGCGATTCGAGCCCGTCGAGTTCGGTCAGCAGCTGGCTGACCATTCGTTCGCCGACGCCCGAATCCGTGCTTTGCGAACCGCGTTCGGCCGCAATCGAGTCGATCTCGTCGAAAAACACCACGGTCGGAGCGTTCTCGCGGGCCTTGCTGAACACTTCACGAACGCCTTTCTCGCTTTCGCCGACGAACTTGTTGAGCAGTTCGGGGCCTTTGATCGAGATGAAGTTCGATTCGGCCTCGTTGGCGACCGCCTTGGCGAGCAGGGTCTTGCCGGTTCCCGGTGGGCCGTACAGCATGACGCCTTTCGCGGCGGCCATATCGAGCTGCTCGAACACCTCGGGGTATTCGAGCGGCCACTGGATCGTCTCGCGAAGGCGCTCTTTGGTGTCCTCTAAGCCACCAACGTCTGCCCAGGTGACATCCGGCACCTCGACGAACACTTCGCGCAGCGCGCTCGGTTCGATTCCTTTTAACGCCGATTTGAGGTCCGACTCGAGAACCTCGATGGATTCGAGCACCTCGGCGTCGATCTCATCGCTTTCGAGATCGAGGCGTGGGCGAATCCGGCGCAGGGCGTGCATCGCGGCCTCTTTGGCGAGGCTTTCGAGATCCGCACCGACGAAGC
>LKMS01000011.1 GCA_001563965.1 Haloferacaceae archaeon PL-Br10_E2g29
AACACGTCGACCGGGCAGTTTTCGAGACACGCGCCGTCGGCCACACAGATGTCGTAGTCGACCGCAACGTGGGTGCCGTGAATGCCGAGCGTTTCGGGCGGATCAACGGGCCCCCAGACGGCGACACCGTTTTCGTCGCCGGCCCGCTCGCGGTTCGCATCGAAGTTCGGATCGATCGCCATACCCACTCTGTGCTCTGTCGGTTGGTTAACCCATCGTCTCACAGCCGCTGACGACACCGATTTTGCTAGCTCGGTGTGTTGCCGCCGCGAGTTGCCAGTCTCGATGCGGAAAACAGCGCCCCCTACGTCGTTGCAACCTGCGCCCGCGATTCGACCATCTCACGGACGTATTCGGTGAAGTTGTCGAACAGCTGTTTGGCCTCGCAGGCGGCCGCAAACCGCTCGGGGGTGATTTCGGCGAGCACCTCGTCTACGCGCTCGTCGCCGAGGATTTCGCGTTTCTCCTCGGCGATGTCGCGTGCGGTTTTGGTGTCGTACTCGGGATGGAACTGCACGCCCCACGCGTTTCCCGTCCGAAAAGCGTGGATGCCGTACTCGTTTTGTGCCAACAGCGTTGCGCCCGGCGGGAGCTGAACCACGGTGTCGCCGTGGCTCGTAAACACGGTGAACTCGTCGTCAATGCCCGAAAACAGCGGGTCGTCGCCGACGCGGTCGACCGTGGTGTAGCCGAGTTCGAACTCGTCCATGTCGGCGACCCGGCCACCCAACGCCTCGGCGACCGCCTGATGGCCGTAACAGACGCCAAGAATGGCGAGTCCGTCGTCAGCCGCCTGCGCGACGTAGTCGAGCAGCGGCTCGATCCAGTCTTCGTCCCAGTAAACCGAGGCGCGCGAGCCGGTGACGACAACCGCGTCGAAGCCGTCGGTCGAGTCGGGCAGCTGACCGCTGGTTACGTCGTACTCGACGAGATCCGCGTCGAGTTCGCGTCTGAAGTTTCTGGTCGTATTCTCGCTGCCGTGGGCCGCCTGCAGAAGGGCAAATCGGAGCCGTGTCATTGGCAGTTCTCGGCGGGCAAAATAAAAGTGGTTTGCGCCGGCACCCGCATCTTGCCGGTCTCTGCGAGGTCAGTCTCGACGGCGAGGTGGAACCCGAAACGTCAGGAACACCGTGTTTGGCACACGAAACAAGTCGACTCGTCGCCTGTGGTTGGGGCTGAAGCAGCGAGCCGACGAACCGCACAGGCGATGCCGAAAAATGGTGTCTGGTCGGAATGGCGGCAACATCTGCTGACACCCGAGACACAGCACTTCGACCAACACGGTTCAACAACTGCCACTACCAACGTGCCATTGAACCGACCGCAGGGCGCAAGAACGAATCCTTAATTCGGCTCTACCGCATACATCACTCCATCATGGATTCCCCGTTTGCGGTGCTCGGGGTCGACGCCGACGCCGACCAAACGGCAATCAGGCGCGCGTACCGACAGCGAGCAAAGGAAACCCATCCCGACCGCGGCGGCTCCGACGACGAGTTCAAAGCCGTTCAAGCGGCCTACGACGCGATCATCTCGGGTGACACGCCCGACCGCGCGACCACGGATTTCGTCGAGAACATCAGCCGCACCGAACAACGCGAACCCGGCACCCACGTCACCTATCTCAACTACGAGGTGCTCGACGACCACGGCTGGTCGATCGATGACGACGACCTCTTCACCAAGGCCGCAGCCGCCGGCCTCAACGAGACCGACTACGGCCGACTCACCGTCGACCCAAACGAGACGCTCCTCGAAGGGGCCGAACGCTCGGGTCACGCGTGGCCCTACGCCTGCCGTGGCGGCGCGTGTGCAAACTGCGCCGTTGCGGTCTGTGAGGGCGAACTCTCCCAACTGGTCGATCACATTCTCTCGGACGACCTCACCGCTGAAGGCATTCGCCTTTCGTGTAACGGCACGCCCCAAAGCGACGAAATGCGGGTCGTCTTCAACCTGAAAAACCGGCCGGATCTCGCGGATCTCAAACTCCCGGGCGATCGGTTTTCGAACGCCTACGCGGGCGATTAACCGGACGCGACGCCACGGACGGAACCGTCGCTTACGCGTTCAACACGCCACGAAGAACGTCGGGAGCCGCCGCCAGCGCGTCATCGAGCGCGTCGACATCGGGGCCGCCGCCCTGGGCGAAGTCGGCCGGGCCGCCACCGCCGCCGCCGACCCGTGCCGCGAGATCGCCAACGACTTCGCCCGCGTTGACGCCGGCACCGTCGGGAACGCCGACGACGAACATCGCACTGCCGCCCGCCCCGCTGGCGAGGACGGCGATGTTCCCGTCGTCGACCAGCGCGTTGGCGGTTGCGCGCAGTTCGTCGACATCGCCGTCGAGTCGCTGAATCACCGCAGGCTGGCCGTCGATGTCGACGGTGTCGCTTTCGGCGGTCGCACGCGCTTCGGCGAGTTCGCTCGTGAGCCGGTCGATCTCCTTGCCGCGTTCTTTCCACTCGGTGAAGAATCGCTCGGCAGTTTCGGCCACGTTGGGTGGGTCGACATCGAGCGTGTCGGCCGCCTCGTACAGTGCGTCTTCGGTGCGCTGGGTCGCCTCGATGGCCGCCTCGCCGGCCGCAAAGACAAGTCGTTCGACGCCGTCTTGGACGGGTTCGGTCTTCAGCAGTTTGATCGCGCCGACGCTCCCGCTGCGCCCGACGTGGGTGCCCCCACACGCTTGGACATCGTCGGCGATGTGAATCAGTCGGATGTTGGTTCCCGGCGGAATCCCGCCCTGATACAGGTCGAAGCCGTGTTCCTTTTCGGCGTCGTTGCGGTGGGGCCACTCCTGTTTGACCGGCACGTTCTCTCTGACGAGTTTGTTGGCAACCCGCTCGATCTGTTTGGCCTGCTCGCGCGAAATCCGCTCGTAGTGGCGAATGTCGAGCCGTGAGGAGTCGATTCCTTTCTGTGCGCCGGCCTGCCGGATGTGGTCGCCGAGCACCTGTCGGGCCGCGTAGCCGATGATGTGCGTTGCGGTGTGGTGGGCCATGAGTCGGCTCCGGCGCTCGGCATCGAGTTGGCCGCGGACGAACTCGCCCTTGCCGGGGTCGCGGTCGGTTCGGTGGACGATCACCTCGCCGACGAGTTGGACATCGCTGACCTCGGCAGTCGCCTCGTCGCTCGTGAGTGTCCCGTGGTCGGCCGGCTGGCCACCGCCCTCCGGGTAGAACATGGTCTGGTCGAGGACGACGTCGTACTCGTTGCCGACCTCGAACACGTCGAGGACGACCGCTTCGAACTCCGTGCGGTCTTGGTTGTCGTAGTAGAGCTTCTCGGTTTCGGGCAGCGTCTCCAAGCGGTCGTCCGATCTGTCATCGTCGCCCTCGCCGTCGGTCTCGTCGTGGCGGGCGGCCACCAGCGAGTAGAAATCGTCGGGGATCTCAACGATCGCGTCGCGTTCGGCTGCAATGTCGGCGACCATGTCGGGCTGAATGCCGTGTGAGTCGTACAGTTCGATCAGCTGGTCGACCGGAATCGACTCTTCGGTGCCCGCATACTCGTCGGCAAGCTGTTCGACCTTGCGCGAGCCGCGTTCGAGCGTGTTGCGGTACTTTTCCTCCTCGGTGCGGACGATTTCACGAATCGTATCTCGGTTGTCATAGCCCAGCCGTTCGGCCTGCATATCGACCAACTCGTCGAGCGGTGCGTCGACGCCGACGGTGTCGACGAGGCGTTTGGTGCGACGCAGCACCATCCGCGCCAGGTAGCCGGTCGAAACGTTCGAGGGCACGATTTCGTCGCCGAACATGTACGCCAGCGCCCGGCAGTGATCGGCGATCGCGTAGATGTCTTCGAGCGGCTCCATGAGCGCGGCCAACTCGTCGGCATCGACATCGAGCCGGTCGGCGATTTCAGCGCGCGCGCTGGCCATGTCTTCGGCCTCGTCGATATCCATGTGGCCCGCAAGCGTCGCGACCCGTCGGATGAGTTCCTCCTCTTTGTCGGTGTGGTCGATGTTCGCGTGGTCTTTGAGAAATGCAATCATCTCGGGGTAGACCGCTTCGTAGACGGTCGGTGTGCCTTGGCTCATCCACGTCCACCGTTCGAGCCCGTAGCCGGTGTCGACGATGTAGGTGTCCATGAACGAGTAGGTGTTGCCGTCCTTCATTTCGTACTCGCCGTCGGGGTCTTGCTCCATGCACATGAAAACGAGCGTGGCGAGTTCCGCGCCCTTGTAGATGACCTCGATGGCGGGGCCCGCGTTGCCGCCGCCGACCCACGGATCTTCGATGTAGGTGATCTCGTTGAGATCGGCTCCCAACGATTCGAACAGGCCGTCACAGAACTCGACGGTTTCGTCCTTCCAGTACACCTCGCCCTCGTAGGCGTACTCCCTCTCGGCGTCCTCGCGGACGTTGAACGCGTGGTGCGCCATCATCTCGAACGCCATCGTGTGTCGGCCCGTCTTGCCGACGTTGTCGATGTCCTGCATTCGGATGCAGGGCTGGCTGATACACAGTGGGTTTGCCGGCGGCGGTGTCTGGCCGCTCGTGACCAACGGCTGGAAGTCGTAAATCGACGCTTGGGTCAACAGTACGTCGTCACGCCAGCGGTTTGCGGCGACCGGATAGGGGTCGATGCGTTCGTGGCCGTGGGATTCGAAGTACGAGAGAAACGCTTCGCGCATCTCCGTCAGGGTGTGTTCCTCGTCAAAACTCTGGGTGCCAATGAATCGGTACTCCTCACACGGTGGCTCGCCGCAAAGCTCGCGGTCGTGGTCGCGCGTCCAAAAGAACGCCCCGCAGGAGGGACATTCGCGCCGAACGAAATCTTCCGCCGCAAAATACGCAAGGCGGTACTCCTGTGCTAGCTCACTCATTACGCTGTGTTGGCCTACGCCTCGCAAAAAGCGTTCCGACGGCGCGCTGTGGCGGGCCACACACACGACCTCTCTCGCTGAGCAGAGACGTTTTGTCCGCCGCGACACGACGCAGTGTATGGATCCACGAATTCGCGAACACGCCCAAACGATCGTCGACCACTCGGTCGAGCTGCAGGCCGGCGACGACGTCGTCATTCAGCTCCCACCGGAGGCCGAGGATCTGGCCGTCGCGCTGTACGAACTGTGTGGTGAACGCGAGGCCTCCCCAACGTGGCTCGCTGGCTCCGATCGGGCCGCACGGGGATTTCTGTTGGCCGCCGGCGAGTCGTACGAAACGCCCGAAAACCGGCTGGCGTTCTACGAGGAAACGGATGTCTTCATCCTCGCTCGCGGCGGCCCGAGCGTCACCGAACAGAGCGACGTGCCGCCCGCGAACACGGCGGCCTACAAGCGCGCAACCCGCCCACTCCAGGAAGAACGGCTCTCGAAACGCTGGTGTCTCACGCAGGTGCCAACGACCGGACACGCCCAACTGGCCGAAATGAGCACCGAGGCCTACGAGAACTTCGTCTACGACGCCATCAGTCTCGACTGGGAAGCCCAACGCAAGTTCCAAGAAACCATGGTCACGTTGCTCGACGGGGCCGACGAGGTACGCATTGTTGCGGGCGACGAGACCGACCTGACGCTGTCGGTCGCGGGCAACACCACGCTCAACGACTACGGCGAAAAGAATCTCCCCGGCGGCGAGGTGTTCACCGCGCCCGTCGTCGACAGCGTCGAGGGCGAGGTTGTGTTCGACATTCCGCTCATGCGACAGGGCCGAAAAATCGAGGACGTCTGGCTCTCGTTTGCGGGGGGCGAAGTGGTTGACCACCGCGCCGGCCGAAACGAGTCGTTGCTCACCGAGATTCTCAACACCGATGACGGCGCGCGACGGCTCGGCGAACTCGGCATCGGGATGAACCGTGCCATCGACCAGTTCACCGCGAACATGTTGTTCGACGAAAAAATGGGTGACACCGTCCATCTGGCTGTCGGGGCGGCGTATCCCGAAACCGTCGGCGACGACAACACCCAAAACGAGTCGGCCGAACACGTCGACATGATCATCGACATGAGCGAAAACTCGCGGATCGAACTCGATGGCGACGTGGTTCAACGCGATGGAACGTTTGTGTTCGAAAACGGGTTCGCATAATTCCACGCCCAATGGCTTTCGCACTCGGCTAGAGCGAGGACCTCCGAGAACGGTGGTCTCCGTTACTTGGCCGTCGTCTCGACAGTCAGAAGCAGGGTATTTTCATCGTAGAGCCGAACCGACACCGTTGCTCCCGGTTCGATTGTCGGCGCGTTGGTTCCAGCGAGTGAAAACGAGGACGACTGGCCGATTTCCCATGGGCCGCTGGCCGCACTATTGAACGCACCGCTCGGTCCCGGCTGAAACCCTGCTGCCGAAAAGAATGGAACCGGTGGCTGGCTTATGAGTGGGTCGCCATCGACCTCGACAACGAGTCTCAGTGTCTCCATATCAATGGGATCGCCATGGGTTGGCGTCAGGGTGACTGTTTGGCCCTCGACCGAGAGATCCATTCCACCGGTGCCGCCGACAATCGACCCGGTGGTCGCTTCGGCCTCCGCAATCGTGTCGCTCACGCCCACAACCACTACGCCGGCCGCCGCCGACAGCGCAACGGTCAGCCCCACGACGGTGAGAATGCCGACCAGCGGCGTCACTGCTCGCGCAGTCGTAGTTTCAGACCGTCCCCACCGACTTCCTCCGTCCATAGCTCCGGCTGGCCCCGTCTTCGGTTAAAAACTCTCGCCCTACGGGACGGCTACGGCTACGGTCAGTCGACAGTTTGGCCATCCGTGAGTTCACTGACTACGAGCCGTTTGCGTCTCGTGAGGCTGCAATCGCCGCCTTCGGCGACTGTGGTGTGACATCGACGAACGCCGCCTCGTTCTCCTCACCAAACACGGTGATCGTGAACTCACTCCGTGGCGTGACCGTCCACAGCACGCCGTCGCTGTCGGTTTGGCCGACCGTCTCGCTCTCCTCGCCGTCCTGGCCAATCGTCACCGTTCCGGCGACCGGATCGCCCGTTTCGCCGTCGGCAACGGCGATTTCGATCGGCCCGCCGCTGTAGGTCTGTCGCACCGTGATCTCGAGGCCGTCCTGTTTTTTGCTCGTCCGTTCACTGGCGACAATCCGGTCGAGGCCGACCCGCTTGTTTTGGATCACGACCTCCTCGTCCGGGTTGACAAAGGAGTCGAAAAAGCCGTCATTTTCGAGTTGGACGCTGAGTTTCGACTCGGGGCCATGAATGAAGGCCGTCTGTTGCTCCCACAACAGCGGGTACTCCTCGACAATCACGTCCTCGACCTCTTCGTTGGTCAGTGGTGTGGTGCCGCCGCTCCAGCGGTCCTTGCGGTGGGTTTCGCGAATGTAGTCGTCGCCGTCGACGGCTGCCAGCGTAATCTGGTTGTCACCGGTTTCGACGACAACACGGTCTGCCGGCGCTTCACCGGCAAAAACCTCGGCAGCGTAGCCGCGAACCGGGCCGTTGAGTGCCTGCAGATCGTACTGCAGCGCCGTGCGTTCGTCACTCCCGATCACGTCGCCGTTCATTTCGTCATCCTTCTCGGCCAAGAGCACCGCTCTGTCTTCGAGTGTGGCGGCAGCCCGGTCGATTTCGGCGAGTGTCGCCAAGAGCTCCCGTGGTTCGGTCTCTCCCGCGTTGAACTCGCGGATGGCCTCCAGTTCGTCCTGTTCGAGTGCGGTCGTCTGTGACTGGATGCGTTCGAACTCGGTCTCGATTCGCTCGGCGCGTTCGGCTTCGTCCGCCTCGTCAAGTTCGGCCTCGAGCGCGCTCGTCGAGATGTTGTCGGTCGTCCCGGCAGCGTTGAAGCTCGCGGCCGGCCCGAGGTTGGCGTGGTGTCGCCGAAGCTCCGTCTGCATCAACTCCTCTTCGGGAATCGATAAGACGTTGAGCATCTGGCCTTCCGGGCCGTCGTCGCGCGTTTCGCCCTCTTCGAGTTCGCCAGCGTCCTGTTGAGCGAGTTGCGCTGTGCCCACATCACCGGCCGAGACGACGGCACCTGCGCCTAGTAGTGCGAGGAGGAGGAGGCCGACGAGGGCGACACGCTTCATCGGCCGAACCTCGCATCCCAACGGACAAAAAGCCATCTACACTGTGAAGCCGGGCATTGGCCCGACAACCGCCTCAACGCAACCAACACGGGCGCTCGATGAGCACGCTGGCATAGCCGCGTCGTCCACGTTTTGTGACGGATCGACATGATGGAAAGCGTTTTCCCCGACGACTGTGACCTTCGAATGATGCGGTTTGTCGCCCTTTCGCTCGCGATTCTTGCGGCTGTGCTCCTGTTGGGGGCACCCGCAGTTGCTCCCGCCAGCGCAAGCGCAGGCGATCTCGGCCCGTCGACAGTCTCGCTCTCCGCGTCGACGTCGAGTTCGACGATAGCGACCACGAGCGCGCTTTCGGATTCCACAGTCGACTCGCTCGCCAGCGAGAGCCCACCGAATCCAGAAACGACGTTCGAGATTAATTTGCAGTCCGACCGGAGTGCCGACTGGGTTGTGACCGCCGAGTACACCCTTGCGACGCCCGAAGAACAGGCGGCGTTCGACGATCTTGCCGCCGAGTTCGAGGCCGGTGACAGCGACCACGGACCGGATATTTCGCTGTACGAAAACATGGCGGCGCTGGCGGCCGACCAAACCAACCGTGAGATGGAGGTCGAGTCGATCCAGCGAACCAGCAGTCGAACCGGCGACACCGGCACGCTTCGGTTGTCGTTCACGTGGACCGAGTTCCTCGAAGAAACCGACGACCGGCTCGTGTTCAATGATGCACTCGCCACGCCAGAGGGCGATACGTGGCTGACCTCGCTCGATGAAGACCAGACGCTTCGCATCACGACGCCGCGCGGGTATTCGATCACCAGCGCGAACGTCGCGTTCACCGACCAAACCGTCGAAATCGAGGGGCCACACACGTTTGACCCCGACGACCACGTTCGAATTACGCTCGAATCGACGGTGTTCGCCTCGACGTGGCAACTCATCGTCGGCGCACTCGTTATTGCGTTCATTGTTGGCGGTGCACTGTACATCCGTCGTCAAGGCGATTCGTCATCGGACGTCGACGGCACAGTCGACGACGCCGACCGTGCTGTCGGAACCGACTCTGCGGCCGCCGATTCGTCGGTCGACGCGACTGCCGACGCGCCAGCCACCGAACCCGAACCACCAGAAGACCTTTCGCTGCTGGCGGACGACGAACGCGTGATCCGCCTGCTCGAACGAAACGGCGGGCGAATGCGTCAGGCGAACATCGTTCGCGAAACCGAGTGGTCCGACGCGAAGGTCTCACAGCTGTTGTCGTCGATGGCCGACGACGACCGAATCAAGAAGCTTCGCATCGGTCGTGAAAACCTGATTTCGCTCCCCGATGTCGACGCCTTTGGTCCGAAACCGGGTGAGGAAACTGAGGAGGATGGCGGCGACACGGCCGATGGGTTAAGCGACTAAACGGCTTGTCTGTTGACGGCTTCGGCCGAAACTGAATCATCACTGAGTGTTTGCGTGGTGTTCTTGATGATTGTGATTGTATCCCGCGACATTCATCCCGATTGTCGGTGATATTATGGTAAAATACGCAATAATAAAGTTGCGTGCGAACACAGACATCTGTTGTAGCCCGGTATCGACCATTACACCTACCGGCTACACCGCTCATTTCGTCACCTACTTGCGCGAACATCTCCTATCGATACGTAATGGAGTATCTGGAGCGCCGGATCGGGTTGGTCAACGATCGGCTGGAGGCCGTTATCGATGCCACCGAGCCGCCGGCGTTGTCCTCGCAACTGGGTCACGTCGTCCTCGCGGGCGGCAAGCGGGTTCGACCGGCGGTGACGATTCTCGCGTGTGAAGCGGTCGGCGGCGACCGCTCGCAGGCCGTCGAGTTCGCCGCCGGCATCGAACTCGTTCACAACGCCTCGCTCGTCATCGACGACATCATCGACCGCTCGGACACCCGCCGAGGAACCCCGAGCGCGTGGGCCGAGTTCGGCTACGGCTCGGCCATCATCGCCAGCGACGGCCTGCTTGGCGAGGCTTTCGGGCTGTTTTCGAGCAACGAGCGGGCGATGGAGATCGTCGCCGACTCGATGGTCGAACTCGGCGAGGGCGAGGCGACCGAACTGGTCGAGCGGCCAACGACCGAGGCCGAGTATATGACGCTCGCTCGACGAAAAACGGGGGCGCTGTTTCGCGCTTCGGCCGAACTCGGGGCGGTCGCCGGCGGTGCCGACAGCGACACGGTCGACGCGTTTGGTGAGTACGCCGAGCGGGTCGGTGTCGCCTTTCAGATCCGCGACGACGTGCTCGATGCGACCGCCAGCACCGCCGACCTCGGCAAGCCGGCGGGTCAAGACGAGGTGATGGATCGGCCCTCACTCATCCAGATTACCGATCTCTCGCCCGACGAAGCAAACAGCCGTGCCAGAACACAGGCGGATCTGGCGCTGTCGGCGCTCGAAACCGCCGCTGTCGAGGAAACCGACGCGCGAGCATATCTCCGCGATCTCGCGGAGTTCGTCGTCGTCCGCGAGCGGTAAGCCACAAATCGAAGATGGCGCGGTGTCGAGACCGGCATCAGACGGGACGTCGTCGTCGTCTCCCTGCCGATGATTCGCACAGAACCGTACAGCTATTGTTTCCCAGTCCAACACCGACGTATGAGCACTGTTGATCTCGTCATGACGATCGCGCACACGCTGTTTGCGAGCCTCTGGACCGGTAGTATCCTGTTTTTCGTCGGCGCGGTGTTGCCGGCGGCGGCCACGGGGGCAGTCTCGATTGATATGATGTCTCTGGTGACGAATCGACTCGTCTGGCTCACCCGGATCAGCGCCATCGTCTTCGTCGCAACCGGCGGCCATCTCGCGGGAACCGCCTACACCGCCGGCTCGCTGTTCGGGACGCCGCGGGGCCAGCTTGTCGTGGCGATGTTGGTGCTCTGGTTCGTCCTGACCGGCCTTATTGAAGTGAGCGTCAAGCGGTTTGATCGGTTGGCCGAACGCGAGGGAATCGGTTCGGCGGTCAACGGCACGCGCGGGCTGTTCGTCGCCGCCGCCGCAGTGGCCGTGTTGCTGCTCGTTGACGCCGGTCTGTTGACCGCGAACGTAGTTTGAACGGCACCCACCCAGCGCGTTGGCCGCATCCCCCAATGGAAACGCTCTTTTGGCCATCACACACAGTATCAGTCATATGAGCAACGGCGACGACACCCCACCTGACGCCGACGCGAACGACGAAGCCGCTCCGGCTGCTGACGACACCGGCGACGACACTGGCGCGGAGTTGGCGACGACCGAGAGCCTCCGCGACCGACTCGACGCCGCGGGCGAGGCGCTCGAGGCCGCCGAAACCGAGGCCGACCTCGACGATGTCGAGGCGCTGCTCGATGCCGTCGAGGCCGACCTCGCGGAGGCGGATTTTGCGGACGGCGCCGGCGACGAGGATGGCGACGAAGATGACCCCAACTCGCGCGAGGCGCTCGAAGCCGATTTGAGCGACCTCCGCGAGGCGCTCGCCGAAGCGCGCGGCCCCTACGGCGAGGATGTCGTCTCGGCAATCGAGACGGCAAAAACGACCATTACGGCGGGCGACTGGACCGAACAGGGCGAGGGTGAGGTTGTCGACGCGGTACTCGCGTTCGCCGAGACGATGGGCGATATCGAAGCCGACGCACTCGACGTTCCCGCCGTCGATGTCGACCGCGTCAACGACACTAAGAGCGCGCTTGACGCGCTCGCAGCGGCGGTTTCGGCCGCCGGTTTCGATGCCGACGCGGATGCCGAGACGCTCGCCGCGCTCATTGAGGCGACCGATGGGCTCGAAAGCGATCTCGAGGCGGCCCAAGAGTGGGAAGATCTGACGGTTCGCGAAACGCTGCAGGCGGCGGGTTACTACGACGTGCTCGGTCACACCAAGGACTATCCGCCCGAGTGGGCCGCGCTCAAAGAACACGAACAGCGTGGCAACACCGAGATGGTGTTGTTGGCGCTCGACAGCCTCGGTTCGGCGTTCATGGAGGAACACTGTCTCGAATCGCTTTCGCGGATGGGGCCGGTTGCGGCGACCGACGAGGCGATCGAGGAGATGCTTGCCCGTGCAAAGAAACGCAAACGGCTGCCAATCGAGATTCTCGGCAAAATGGGTGCGACCGAGGCCGTCGAGCAACTGGTTGCGTTCGTCGACGCCGACAAAGACCCGGTGCTCCAGAAAGTCACGTTCCGCGCGCTCGGCGAAATCGGTGACGAACGCGCGGTGCAGCCCCTGGCCGACAAACTGCTCATGGACAACGATACCGTTCGTCCACACGCCGCCCGCGCGCTCGGTCTCATCGGCGATACCCGCGCGATCAAGCCGCTGGCTGACACGCTCAAGGCCGACGAAAACGAGAACGTCCGCGCACAGGCCGCGTGGGCGCTTCGACAGATCGGCACGAAACGCGCGCTCGAAGCCGTTGTCGATCACGGCAGCGACGGGACGTTCATCGTGCAGACCGAGATCGACAAGGCTCGCACGGCGCTCGATGCCGGCATTCAGCCCGCCTGAAACGCACCGCTGACACACATCGCGCAGACGATTCGGTTGCTACTGTTCTCACAAACTGGCGCGTTGAGAGAACGGATTTTCGGTTCCACTCACGTGCGTTTATACGGCTGGCGCACGACAGTTTACGCTATGACAACTGCGCTGTTCGTCGTGACCGAAGAGGGGTACTGGGGCGAAGAATGCATCGAGCCGCTGACAACGCTCACCGACGCCGGTGTCGACATCACGGTCGCCACACCGACAGGCCACGCGCCGGTCGTCGACGAACGGTCGGTCGATCCCGACGAGGTCGGCGAGGAGCTCGCCGAGTGGGTTCGCGAGTGCGCCACAACCGACAGCCGACTCGCCAACCCTGAACCGATTGCAACTGTTGCAGCCGACGACTACGACCTCGTCGTCTTCCCTGGCGGCCACGGCACAATGTGGGACATCAACACCGACAAACACGCCCGAACGCTGCTGGCGAACGCCGTTGCGGGCGACGATGGGCTCGCGCTCGTCGTCTGTCACGCGGTTGGCCTACTCGCGTTTACCCGCAAAGCCGACGGCGATGAGTACCTCGTTGCGGGTCGATCGGTTACGGGCTTCCCAAACGCCTGGGAAGAGGGAATCGTCGACGAGAACGACTGCATGGCAGACGGCCGAAAACTCCCGTACTGGGTCGAAGACGAGGTTATAGCCGCCGGGGCTGACTGGGATGCCGAGTTGGACGCCGATGAAAGCGTGACTGTCGACGGCGATCTCGTGACCGCCCGCGGCCCACCCTCCTCGGCAGCGGCAGCCGAAACGATCCTTGCGGAGCTCGAAATTGCGCAAGAGGCCTGAGATCATACACGCAGGCTGGGGTTGGTCTGTACTGCGCAAATAAGAGTTCAGCTGCGCAGTCACTCGATTTTGAACACGGCTTCTTCGATCGACTCGCTGTAACAGTCGGGACAGCGTGAGGGATAGTTTATCGGGTCGTCGTAGGCCGAAAACCCGCAGTTAGTACACTCTGGTGGCGCAACGAGGAACTGTGCGTCTTCGCGGTAGCGAAGCGACCGCGCGACGTGTTTGAGATCGTGGTACACCGTCGACACCGACGAATCGAGTTTCTCTGCCAGTTCGCTCGCGGTTGCAGGCTCTTCGCCGAGTGCAGCAGCCAGTCGCTCCCGGCGTGTCGAATCGGTCATACCGCTTCTCGGCGGCGGAGCAGCAAAAATATCGCGCGTCGCCAGTGGGGTCTGACCCCGTTTCGTGGCTCTTGGGTCGATTGTCTTCGACAGACTACAGCGGCCCTTCGCTCGTGAGTGCGCTCCCTGCGGCCTGTCGTCGACCCACCTCGAAGACAATCAGTGCGCCGCCAGTGACGAGTCCGCCTGCCACCGCGAAGGCGACGAGATAGCTCATGGCGCCGAGCCAGCCTCCGAGAATACTCCCCACACCGCCCGCAAACGCCGTGAGCGCGGCGTACACGCCGAGTGCTTCACCGCGAATCACCCGCGGGGCCAACTGTGTGACGAGCGTCCCAGCCGTGACGGCAATAACGGCCCATGAGAGGCCAATTACCACGAACAGTCCCGCAAACACGCCGCTGCCGACCGTCGACACGCCCAACAGGAGTCCGCCGAGCGCGACAGCCGGGAGCGCCACAGCGCGACCGAGGAGACCAATCACCTGCAGGCGTGTCACGCTGTAGGCCGCAGCCAGTCGCCCGGCGGCGCCGAAAAAGACTGCCGCGGCGAGGCTGTTGATTACGTAAAAAACGAAGATGGCGTCCGAACTGAATCCGGTGTCGGTCAGAAAGACGGGCAGTGGCGCGAAAAACGCCGCAAAGCCGGCGAAGACGACGAACACCGCAAGAAAGTACAGCGCGAGCAACGGGGTAAAACGGTCGCTAAACTTGCTCGGCCGGAGGTCGCGAAAGTCAACGCGGGTCGGCGTAAACGGAAACGTCGCGCTCCGGACGCTGAACCGGTCGGCACGGTTGAGCGCGCGTCGCAGTCGGCTACCCGAGGGCACCGAATGCGGCACGTTATCGGGCGGTAGATACCGAATGCCGACGAGCAGGCCGAGTGCGCCACACACGCTGAGCAGGAACATGAAGCTGGTGAGAACCGCATCCTGCGAAATCACTACCCCGATGAGTCCGGTCCATCCCGCCCCGAGCACGAGGCCGACCGCCCAGCCGATTCCCTGATACTTGTTGAGCCGGCCAATCGCGGTACTCCACTGGTTTTCAGGCACGTCAGTGACCACAAGCAACGTCACGACGGGCGTCCCGGCGGCAAACGCGAACCACAACAGCCCGTTGAGCACGATCACGAGCCAAATTGCGGTCGTAAACGGAATTACGGCCAACACTGCCGCAACGAGGACGAGCATACTCAACACCAGTCCGCGGCGTCGACCCGTTCGGTCTGCCAGTCGGCCAAACAACAGCGCGCCGGGAACGCCGACGAACGCCGCAACCGCCGCGAGAATGCCGAGAATAACCGATCCGCCGCCGAGCGAAACGAGATACAGCGGAACGATCAACGAGCCGCCACCGAAGGCGACTGATCCGAGTCCCCACGCATAGAGCCAACGCTGTGTCATAATCGATCGACTCAATTCAGCTATTTATGCGTGTTTTTTCAGCTCTCAAGCGTCGCCAACGCGGCAGCCGTGTCGCCCTCGAACCGTTCGAGCAGCCGGCGGGCTTCGGCAGTCGACGACTCGGTGACCGCCACGTGGACCATCCCCTCACCGGGTTGGCCGTAGACGACGCTGGAGCCGACGGGCGCGGCAACGATGGCAGGCAGGGTGGCGAGGTCTTCCTCGCCATTGACCCGGATCACGACGGGTTCGGGGTTCGACAGGCCGTCGCGAAGCGCCAACAGGAGCTGTTCGGAGAGTGTGGCGGCCGGGTTGTCAACGCGGATTTCGGGGCCGTCGTGCGCCGAGAGCGTTGTTTTGAGGTCGCCATCGATCGGCTCGCGCTCGGTTTTGCCGTCGATGACGCTGATTTCTGGTTGTCGATCTGCCGAAAGAAGGTGTGCGGTGACCACGTCGCCAACGGCGATCAGCGGCGCCTCGAACGCCGGCTCAATGTCGTCGTCAACGCGGTCGACTTCGGCGAGCAGTTCGCTCGTGTCGGTGTACACCGGGCCGAGCGGATCTTTGAACGCCGAGCGCAACGAATCGGGAAGCGAGAGCATCTTACCGGACCTTGAGCGCGTAGCTACCGGGCTCGGTGACTTTCATCTCGGTGGCAATCTCGCTCTGTTCGGGGTGCGGAATGGCGACGTACCCCGCCCAGTCCTCGGTCAGACTCGACGAGCCACACTTCTCGCAGGTCTGGCTGTCTGGCTCGTTGACGAAGTGACACTCCCGGCAGGCCAACCGCTTTTTTGCCATCAGGAGCCCTCCGAGGTGGCTTCCTGCTTGCGGCGGGCGCGGCCGCGTTCGAGCCACTGATGTTTGCCGAGGCCGGGCTGTTTGGCCGTTAGGCCGATTTTCGAATCACGCGGATTGCGTTCGTCGATGCTTTTGGTGACGATTCGGACCCGAACCGGGTCGTCGACGCCGAGCGTTTCGTTCGATTCCGTCGAGGCAAGCTGTTGGTTCTCGCCGTCGAACGCGAGATACTCATCGGAGATCTGTGAGACGTGCAACAACCCATCGACCGGGCCGATGCCGACGAACGCGCCGAACTCGACGACTTCGACGACGGTGCCGTCGGCAACCTCCTGCATTGCGGGATCGAACGTGATCGCGTCGAACTCCGCCTCGTAGTAGAC
>LKMS01000012.1 GCA_001563965.1 Haloferacaceae archaeon PL-Br10_E2g29
TCCGCAAGTCGAAGGCGGACAAACGGATCGTCAAACTCGTCGATGCGCCAAATCTCGCAGACGGCGAAGCGGTCATGCGCGTAAAGGGTGCCGGATTGAAACCCGAATAGTCGGCTGACTGCCAGTCAAACTGCGATACAACTGCTCGATTTTCGGCTGTATTTGTTCGACACCGTGTACTGCCAGTCCGGAAGCTGCGCCAATATATACAAATAATCTGATAAAACAGTTGTCAACTTGTTTGGCAAGTATTGACGCACTTCCGGCGAATGTATGTCCTTATATACATATTATTAAATCCTATACTTGACGGTTGTCTATTATTGTGTGCGAATATAGCGGAATGTCAACGGCTACCATTATATACGTCCATTCCATGAGCTACACTCGTGATTCAGAGCACAAACACGCGTATCGATGGTGGAATCGTCCATGATTGTAAACCTGTCCGCGGATCGACTCCAGCGGGGGCGGCCTAATGGTAACCCTGCTTGAAGTCACTGCGGCCGACCTCGAACAGCTCGCGACGGGCATGAACCTGATGTGGGCGCTCACGGTGACGTTCCTCATTTTCTTCATGCATGCCGGCTTCGCGATGTTGGAGGCCGGACAGGTTCGTTCGAAGAACGTCGCCAACCAGCTCACCAAGAACATGCTCACGTGGGCGGTGGGCATCGGCGTTTTCTTCGTCATCGGCATGGGAATCTCGAACAACGTCGGGTCGCTCCTCGGTGGTGGGGAGGCCTCGGCACTGACGATGTTTGGTGGCGACCCGGTCGCAAACTCGTTTGACTGGGTCATGTGGCTCTTCAGCGCCGTGTTCGCGATGACTGCCGCAACCATCGTGTCGGGTGCGGTTGCCGGCCGCGCGAAACTCCGCGCGTACGTCGCCTACACCTTCCTACTGGCCGCCGTCATCTACCCCGTCGTCGCCGGCATGGTCTGGTATGCCCCCGGTGGCACGCCAATACTCGCCGGCCTCGGCTTCGCTGACTTCGCGGGCGGCATGGTCGTCCACGGCGTTGGTGGTGTGGCCGGTCTCACCGCCGCGTGGGTGCTCGGCGCTCGCATGGACAAGTACAACGAGGACGGCTCCTCGAACGTGATTCCGGGCCACTCGATGGCGTTTGCCGTGCTCGGCACGCTCATCCTGTGTTTCGGCTGGTTCGGCTTCAACGTCGGCACCGCCGCAACCGTGATCGACGGCTCGACGTTCGAACTCGCTGACTTCAGCTACGTCGGCAGTGTTGCCGCGGTGACTGCCCTCGGTATGGGTCTCGGTGCGATCGGCGCGGCGGCCGTTTCGCTGTACCTCAACGGTAAGGTCGACACGCTGTACGTCGCCAACGGCATGCTCGCCGGCCTCGTCGGCGTCACCGGTCCAACGGACCTCATCACGCCGATGGGCGCGATCGCGATCGGCTTCCTCGCTGGTGCACAGCTTCCGATCGTCTTCCGCTTTGTCGAGAACAGACTCAAGATCGACGACGTCTGTGCGGTGTTCCCGGTCCACGGTAGTGCCGGTATGCTCGGTCTGATCATCTACCCGCTGTGGTCCAACGCCAGTGGGGCGACCGTCATCGGCGGCGGCCTCGTCAGCGGCGGAATCCTCTCGATTGACGCCGGCGCGTTCGTTCCACAGATCATCGGCGTCGCCGTGATCACCATCTGGACGGTGCTGGCAACCGCCGCCGTCTGGGGTGGACTCAAAGCCATCGGCGAGGCTCGCGTCACTCCCGAACACGAACGCGACGGTCTCGACAGCTCCGAACACGGCGTCGACACCTACCCCGAATTCGGCGGCCAGCGCCTTGCAACTGATGGCTCGGGCAGCGTCGACGAGTACGATATCCGAACCGACGGTGGCACGGACGACGCCGAACTCAAAATGATCGTCTCGGTGATTCGTCCCGAAAAACTCGGCGCAGTCAAACAGGCGCTCGCCGAAGTTGGCGCGCCCTCGCTGACGGTCACCAACGTCTCCGGTCGTGGCAGCCAGCCCGCGAAAAAGGGTAGCTGGCGCGGTGAGGAGTACACGGTTGACCTCCACCAGAAGGTCAAAATCGAGTGCGTTGTCGCCGACATTCCAGCCGAAGACGTTGTCGCGGCGATCCGTGATGCGGCCAACACGGGCGAACCGGGCGACGGCAAAATCTTTGTTCTTGATGTCGCTGACGCTGTGCAGGTCCGAACCGGTGCAGACGGAACCGAGGCGGTCTAACACCGCCTCGCTAGTTGCTCGGTTCGATTACTCGAGATCCGCTTGCTAACCACGCTACATTGGTCTCGTTCCACGCTGTTTTCCGACGGAATCCGTGGCCACGCCACGACGATTTCCGGTGGATTTTCTCGAACGTTTTCGAACGATAGCGGCAGACGGCTGGCTGCGACACGCACAAGTCGTGGCGGTGAGAACGGCCCGTATGAACCACGAGCGGTCTCGCGAGCTGTATGGACGGGCGCTGTCGGTGTTGGCCGGCGGGGTCAACTCCTCGGTCCGGGCAACCAAGCCGTACCCCTTCTTTATCGAGCGCGGCGACGGTGCGCACGTTATCGACGCCGACGGCAACCGGTATCTCGACTACGTGATGGGCTACGGTCCGCTGTTGTACGGCCACACGCTGCCCGATCCTGTTCAGTCGGCGGTGCAGGCACACGCCTCGGCCGGGCCGATGTACGGCGCACCGACCGAAATCGAGGTCGAACTCGCCGAGTTCGTTTCGCGTCACGTGCCGAGCGTCGAGATGCTCCGCTTTGTCAACTCGGGTACCGAGGCGACCGTTTCGGCCGTCCGGCTCGCCCGTGGCCACACCGGCCGAAACAAAATCGTCGTCATGCAGGGAGGCTACCACGGGGCCCAAGAGTCGACGCTTGTCGACGGCGACGCCGAGAATCCTCGCCCGTCGACCGCGGGCATTCCCCAGTCGTTTGCCGAGCACACGCTGCCGATCCCGTTCAACGATCCCGAGGCGGCCGAGCGGGTGTTCGAACAGCACGGCGACGACATCGCAGCGGTGCTCACCGAACCGATTTTGGGGAATATGGGAATTGTGATGCCGGTCGACGGCTACCACGAAACGCTCCGTGACCTCTGTGACGACCACGGCTCGTTGTTGATTTTCGACGAGGTCATCACCGGCTTCCGGGTCGGTGGCTTGCAGTGTGCGCAGGGAAAATTCGGGGTGACACCCGATCTAACGACGTTCGGCAAAATCGTTGGCGGCGGCTTTCCGGTCGGCGCGATTGGCGGCCGCGCGGATCTCATCGAGCACTTTTCGCCCTCGGGCGACGTCTTCCAGTCGGGCACGTTTTCGGGCCATCCCGTCACGATGGCCGCCGGACTGGCGAATCTCGAATACGCCGCCGAACACGACGTGTACGAGCACATCAACAGCCTCGGCGAGCAGCTTCGTGCGGGGCTGTCCGACCTGCTTGCCGACCACGCACCCGAGTACACCGTCGTCGGCACCGACAGCATGTTCAAAGTCATTTTCACCCGACATGGCGCGGCCGACCGGGCTCCGGCGTGTGCGACCGGCTGTCAACAGGCCCCCGACTGCGCGCAGTTCGACGCCTGCCCGAAAACCGGTAGCGACGTTGCCGACGCCGACACGGAGCGCTGGGAGCGGCTGTTCTGGCACGCAATGAAGGAACAGGGCATCTTTCTCACGGCCAACCAGTACGAGTCGCAGTTCATCTCGTCCGCCCACACCGAAGCCGACATCGAGACGACGCTCGCGGCCTACGCCGAGGCGTTGTAGTCGGCGGGTTTCGGAGTCGTCGCTGTCGACTTCCGCGTTGCTGTCAGCGTCCTCTTCCGGGTTGCCGTCGGCTTCGACTTCCGCGTTGTCGCCGGCCGCACGTACTGGGTCGTCGTCAACAACTCCTCCGCGTCGTCGCCTGCGGTTCCTCCGTTCGAGCCGACGCGCGAACTGGTGTGCTTTTGGCTCCCCAGTACAGAGAGCCGGGTATGTCAGCACCGACAGCCGTCAGACTCGCGACGCGGGGGTCGGATCTCGCACTGCGGCAGGCGGCGACCGTCCAATCGAAACTCGCCTCACGCCGCCGCGAGGTGACGCTCACCGAGGTCGACACGACGGGCGACCAGATTCGCGACGAGCTCATCCATCGGCTCGGCAAAACCGGCGCGTTCGTCCGCTCACTCGACGAGAAAGTCCTCTCTGGCGAGCTTGACGCGGCCGTTCACTCGCTCAAGGATATGCCGACCGAGATGCCCGACACGCTCGTCGTCGCCGCGGTTCCCGAACGCGCCCCCTCCGGCGACCTGCTCATTACGCCCGACGGCCTCGCGCTCGACGAGTTGCCCGACGGCGCGGTCGTCGGCACCGGCTCGCTTCGCCGGCAGGCCCAACTGCTCGCCGCTCGCCCGGATCTCTCGGTCGTCCCGTTGCGCGGCAACGTCGACACCCGGATCGAAAAACTGCTCGCCCCACGACTGCAACGCGAACACGAGACCCGACTTGACGCTCACGACGCGGGCGTTGAGAGCCCCGAAAACGACTACGACCGGACGCCCGACGAGTGGTTCGAGTCGCTGTCGGAGCTGGAACGCGAGGCGCTCGGCCGCGACGTTAAACGCGAACTCGACGCCATTGTTCTCGCCGAGGCCGGCATTCGCCGCAGCGGGTTGTTCGACTCGATCAGTTGCGTCAGACTCCCACGCGAATCGTTCGTTCCCGCGCCGGGACAGGGCGCGATCGCGGTGACTGCCACCGACGACGACGTCATTGACCAGATTCGCGACGCGGTCGATCACCCGCGTGCTCGCATCGAAACAACGGTCGAACGGACGGTTCTCGCGTCGGTCGGCGGCGGCTGTATCGCGCCGATCGGTGTGAGCGCGATGCTTCGCGGAGCGTACGTCCATACCCGCGCGCAGATTCTCAGCCACGACGGCACCGAGGTTGTCGAGGAGACGCGTGATCTGCCGGTCAGAACCTACGCGAAGGCAGCGCGGGCGTTTGGCGACGACCTCCGCGAGCGCGGCGCGGCCGACCTGATCGACGCGGCAAAAGCAACTGTCGAGGAGCGAGACAATGGCTGAGCCAGTTGACGAACGCGCGCTCAACGACGCCGTCGGGATGGTGTATCTCGTCGGCAGCGGTCCCGGCGATCCAGAACTGCTGACGGTAAAGGCAAAACGACTACTTGACAGCGCCGATGTGGTGCTACATGACAAACTGCCGGGGCCGACGATTCTCGGCCAGATTCCCGCCGACAAACGTGAGGATGTCGGCAAGCGCGCGACCGGCGAGTGGACGCCACAGGAGTACACCAACCAGCGGCTGGTCGAACTCGCCGAGCAGGGAAAAACCGTCGTCCGACTCAAGGGTGGCGACCCGTTCGTTTTTGGTCGCGGCGGCGAGGAGATGCAGTATCTCGCGGCTCACGATATCCCGTTCGAGGTCGTCCCCGGCATTACGTCGGCGGTCGCCGGCGCGGGCGTTGCCGGCATTCCGGTGACCCACCGCGATCACGTTTCGACCGTTTCGTTCGTGACGGGTCACGAGGATCCCACAAAGAAGGAGTCGGCGGTCGACTGGGAGGCGCTCGCGGCGACCGGTGGCACGCTCGTCGTGCTCATGGGCGTCGGCAAACTTCCGCTGTACACAGACGTGCTGCTCGACGCGGGAATGGATCCCGAGACGCCGGTCGCACTGGTTGAACGCGCGACATGGCCCAATATGCAGGTCGCAACCGGCACGCTGGCGTCGATCGTCGAGGTTCGCGACCGCGAGGGAATCACGCCACCGGCGCTCACCGTGATCGGCGAGGTTGCGGCCATTCGTGAGGAGGTCGTCGCCTTTCTTCGCAATCAGGTGCTGACCGAGCGCGATGTAAGCGAGGCCGCTGGCGACATCGACGCTGTGCCCGATGACTCTGCGGAGGAAACTCGATGAGCGAGTCGCCCCGCGTTGCCGTGTTCCGCCCCGGCGACGACCGGATCGAGACGGCCGTCGCCGTGCTCGAATCGCTCGACGCAACGCCCGTGGCCGATCCGATGCTCAAGATCGAGTCGACCGGTGCTGTTCCGGGCGGAAACAGCGACTACGTCGTGTTTACGAGCAAAACCGGCATCGAACTCGCTGTCGACTCGGGCTGGTCGCCCGGCGCGACGACCCTCGTCAGCATCGGACCGGGGACGACTGCCGCCGCGAACCGCGCCGGCTGGCAGGTCGACCGCGAACCTGACACCTACAGCTCTGCGGGTCTCGTTTCGCTGCTTCGCGACGAGGCTGCGGGAAAAACCGTCGAGGTCGCCCGCAGCGATCACGGTAGCCCGGTGCTGCTCGAAGGGCTCCGCGAGGCGGGCGCCGACGTGACCGAAACCGTGCTCTACCGCCTGGTTCGTCCCTCCGAAGCGGGTCACTCC
This sequence comes from Haloferacaceae archaeon PL-Br10_E2g29, assembly GCA_001563965.1. GTDB lineage: Archaea > Halobacteriota > Halobacteria > Halobacteriales > Haloferacaceae > PL-Br10-E2g29. Next base: position 6,395 of record LKMS01000012.1, read on the forward strand.
GCAGAACTGGCCGCCGACGGCGACCTCGCGGCGGCCGCCTTCACCTCGTCGCTGACGGTCGAACACTTTCTGTCGGCCGCCGAGGAGCGTGGCATCCGTGCGGAGGCGCTCGCCGGCCTCAATCGGGCGGTCGTCGGCACAATCGGCGAGCCAACGCGCGACACCGCCGAATCGCTCGGCATCGCTGTCGACGTGGTGCCGGATGAGGCGACGTTTGAGGCGCTGGCGACGGCGGTCGTTGCGCGGACGAAAACCAGCGACGCGACCTGAGGGATTCGTGTTGCCCGGCTCGATTACGCACCGGCCGACCGTCGCTTCCAGAGGTAGATCCCGGCGGGAAGCACAGCAAAAAACCAGACGAACGCGCCCAGCACGTACGCCCACCAGTATGTCGGCCAGTCGGTCTTTTTTCTGACGGTGCGGGCGTCGAGCGCGATGGCGACCGGGAGGCCAATCCAGACGGTGAAAAAGAACAGGAGCCAGACGGCTTCCGACAGGACGAGAACACTGAAAAACAGTACCGGCCACCCGAGTACGCCGGCAATACTGAGTTTGTGCCACGCGGTCGATTCAACTGCGGTCGACGCGGCGGTTCCGGTTTGGTTGGCCGCGGCCGCCGTCTCAGGTTTTCTCGTTTCGACTGCATCGGCTGGTTCGCCTGCATCCGTTGGACCCACTGCGCCCTCGATTTCGGGTGCATCTGCGGGTTGGTCACCCGTTTTGTCAGATTGCTTCCCGGCTTCGTCGGCGTTGTCGACGACGTCGATCCAGTCGAGATAGGTCGCCACGAGGTCGGTTGCGTCGTGGTCGACAATCAACTGCGAGAGCTCGTCGCCAGTGATACATTTGACGTTGAGCCGGGTCGCCATCTCGCGGGCCTGCTGGGTGAACTCGTTTGTCGTCACGATGATGACTTTGTCGACCCCGTTGTACTGGTGTCGCAGGCTCGCGTACTGCTGGATGTCGGGCGAGCCAACCGTCGTGTTTGGTCCGTAGCGCTTTGCCTGAATCAGTACCGTTTGTTCGTAGGGGACGGATTTTCGGGCGGTGACGTCGACGCCTTGGTCGGCGCTCGCGGTCGACACCTCGGTCTGCCAGCCCATCCGCTCCCAGAGGTCGGCAACGAACTGTTCGAACTCGTAGGGATCCATCCGCTGGAGCACCGCGGTGAGTTGGGCGGTCGACTCGATTGGGCTGCCGTCGACGAGCCCGTCGGGAAGGTCGATTTCGGCCGGGTTCCCCTGCGTCGTCGACCTCGTTGACGACGCCGACTGCCCGCTTGAGTTGTCGGCGGGTTTGTCCGCCGACCCGCTGGTGAGATTTCGGAGGCTCCGATAGAGCTCCCGATAGAGCACGTACCGAAGAAACCGCTTCATGACTCGTTGTTGTGCGCGTGTTTGCTTAATCGTTCTGGCCGGCTGATCTGTTGGCTCACAGCGTTGGCCACACAGTCCGGATGTTTATCACCGAAACCGCCCAATGTCGGCCCAATGGCTTCGACCGCACCGGTTCCCGAACTCGCCGACCGCGCGGCCGCCTGTGCTGACCGGCTCCGGGCGGCCGACAGCGTGCTGGTCGCCTCCCACATCGACGCCGACGGCCTGACGAGCGCCGCCATCGCGGCCACGGCGCTCGAACGATGCGACATCGCCTTCGACTCGGTTTTTTCGAAACAGCTCGATAGCGCCGAACTCGACACCATCGCCGACACCGACCACGAGACGGTGTTGTTCACCGATTTCGGCAGCGGTCAACTCGATCTGATCGCCGAGCATGCGGCTGCTGGCGCATTCACACCCGTGATCGCCGATCATCACCAGCCCGCAGACGCCGAAACCGCGTTCCATCTCAACCCGCTGCTCGTCGGTCTCGACGGCTCCTCGGAGCTCTCGGGTGCGGGAACGACATACGTGCTCGCGCGGGCGCTCGCCGCGAGAGGTGACCCTCCGTCGTCGCCGGCAGCAGGAAGCCAAGCGACCGACAACCGCGACCTCGCCGCACTCGCCGTCGTCGGCGCGGTCGGCGATCGCCAGGCCGGCGTCGACGGGCTTTCGGGGGCCAACGAGCGAATCGTCGCCGAGGGGGTCGCCGCCGGCGTTGTCGACGAGCGAACCGATCTCGCGCTGTACGGCAAACAGACCCGACCCCTCCCGAAACTGCTGGAGTACGCCAGCGAGGCCCGCATTCCGGGCATTTCGAACAACGCAAACGGCGCGCGCGAGTTCCTCTCCGGGCTCGATCTCGATCTCACAACCGACGGCGAGTGGCGCTGTTGGGCCGACCTCACGAGCGATGAACAACAGACGGTGCTCAGCGCGCTGGTTCGCCGGGCGGTCGCCAGCGGCGTTCCCGCCGGCCGCATCGACGACCTCGTCGGGACGAGCTACGAACTCTCCCGTGAATCGCCGGGCACCGCGCTGCGGGACGCCAGCGAGTTTTCGACCGTGTTGAACGCGACCGCCCGGTACGAACGCGCCGACGTCGGCCTCGCGGTGTGTCTCGGCGACCGCGGGGAGGCGCTCGACGCGGCGCACACGTTGCTTCGGAACCACCGCCGAAACCTCTCGGCGGGGCTGCAGTGGGTCAGAACGGAGGGCGTCACCGTCGAGGACAACCTCCAGTGGTTCGATGCCGGCTCGGAGATTCGCGAAACGATCGTCGGCATTATCGCGGGGATGGCCGTCGGCTCGTCGGGCGTTCGCGGTGATCTGCCGATCATCGGGATGGCCGAACAATCCGATACCGAACGCAAGGTGTCGGCGCGGGCGACCCACGGGTTGACCCGCCGCGGCCTCGATCTCTCTGTCGTCATGCGCGAGGCGTCCCGGTCGGTCGGCGGCGACGGTGGCGGCCACACCGTGGCGGCGGGGGCGACGATTCCGGCGGGCACGCAAACCGAGTTCCTCACGACCGCCGACCGACTCATCGGCGAACAGTTGGCCGGCGGTGGCTGACGCGTTTTGTGACCGCAGTCGACTCGGAGCGCTGGGCTGTGTCCCGCATGCAGACGGAAGCGAAGCGGTTTTCGGCGACAACGCAGTAGTGGCGTCCATGAACGGAGGGAGCGACGGTGGCGAGATGACGCTGGCATTCGAACTCGATGCCCTACAGGCGCTTGCGGATCCCGGCGCAGTGTTCGTCGACGCCCGCCAGTGGACGAAGTACGTCGGCGTCGTGAGCCAGAAACCGACCTACGTCGTCACGAACTTCACCCGAAAACACCGGGTGCGACAGGACTTCTTTTCGGGCCCTCGCGGCGTCGCCGAAAGTCTCGAAAACGTCGCCGAGCAGTTCGACACTGACCGGCACGTCTTCATCGGCACCAGCGAGGAAGACGAAAAAATCGCCGAGCAGACCGGCTGGGAGTATCTGCCGCTCGAAGACGCCGCGAAAGCCGCCGACTGGGAGCTTGCGGCCGATGCCGACGAAGAGGATTTTTTTGCCGCCGAACAACGTGACGACTGGCCGTGAGCAGGATTCTCGTTGACCGAAAGTCCTAATCACGTGACAGCCCTAATTCGGTTGATGAGCCATCAGTTGCCCGATGTGCAGGCCAGCAGGCCGGAGGTCGCCGTCGGGCTCAGTCAGGTTGGCGTAACGGGTGTCGAAAAACTGGTCAAACTCGCACGGGCGGACAAGCGGCCGATCGTGCTCATGGCCGAGTTCGAGGTCTTTGTCGACCTGCCGGGCGGCCGCAAAGGCATCGACATGAGCCGCAACATGGAGGTCATCGACGAAATTCTCGAAGAGACCACCGAGAACGAGGCCTACCGTGTCGAGGACGTGTGTGGCGAGACGGCCGAACGGCTGCTCTCGAAACACGACTACACCTCCACGGCGGAGGTCCGGATGACCGCCGAGTTGATCACCAAAGAACAGACGCCAGCCAGCGGCAAACAGACCCAAAGCACCGCGACGATCATCGCAAGCGCCGTCGCCACCGACGAGGCAACCCACGCCGAAATCGGCGCGGAGGTCACCGGGATGACCGTCTGTCCCTGCTCGCAGGGCATGTCGGAGTCCCGCGCTCGCGACGAACTCGCTGCGCTCGATGTCGACCGCGAAACCATCGATCAGTTCCTCGAACGAGTTCCCCAACCGGGCCATTCCCAGCGCGGCCACGCCACGCTGACGGTCACGAGTGAGGGCTCTCCCGATGTCGATCTCGGCGACATTATCGACATCGCTCGCGACTCGATGAGCGCGCGCATCTACAATCTGGCCAAACGGCCCGACGAGGATCACATGACGTTTGAGGCCCACTCGGACGCCAAGTTCGTCGAGGACTGCGTCCGCGCGCTGGCGGAGGGTGCGGTCACTGAGTTCGACCATCTCGAAGACAGCGCCGTGATTCGGATCAAGCAGTCAAACGACGAATCGATCCACCAACACAACGCACACGCCGAACGCGAGGTCACGATGGGCCAGCTCCGCGCCGAACTCAACGGCAGCGCCTGAACACAGGACTGCCGACCAAATTTTTGCGTTCTTACGAACCGTTTTCGATGCCAACCAGGGTGTTTTCGTCCCACTCGAGTGGTTCGGCGCGCTCCCAGCGCGGGAGATACACCTCACGGATGTCGGCGGCGAACTGCCGGTCTGTGAGGTTGACCATCGCGAACGCCTCGTGAGGGTCGAGCGGGTTCGGAATTTCGAGACAGACCTCCTCGCCGTCGATGAGGTTGAAGGTGCCGTCGACCGATGCGTGCGTCCGCACCGTGTAGTTGTCGTACTCGGTGAGTCGCTCGTCGTACTCACGGCCGACGGTCTCGGGGAGTTCGGCCACCAACGAGGGGGTGACGAGCAGTTCGATGTCGACGCCGCGTTCGAGGGCGGCCTCCATCGCCTCGACAACCCGGTTGCTCGCGTGCGTGAGGTCGATACCGGCGGCCGCGGAGTCGGCGACGACGATGAGTTCTGACTGGGCGGCGGCGATCCGTTCGATAAGCAGTTCGAGCGTTTCTTTGGGACCGACCGCGGCGGTCCAAAACTCGCCGTTGATCGGTTCGCGGTCGGTTATTTCTGTTCGGAGCGTTTCGACCACGTTCTCGTACTGTTCGGCCCGCGTTTCGAGCTCTTGTTTCTTTGTGTCGAGCAAGCGGTCGAGCGCGATGTCAGGTTCGACCGCGACGTATTTTTTTGGCCGCCCGGCGGTCTGTGTGCGGACCAGTCGGCTGTCTTCGAGGTCACTCAACACGTCGTAGATTCGTCCCATCGGCACCTCGCTCAGCTGTGACAACTCCTTTGCGGTTGTTGGACCCGTTCGAAGCATTGCCCGGTATGACCGCGATTCGTACTCCGAAAGCCCAAGATCACGAAGGCTCGGCATACGTTCTCTTCCTGTTCGATTGGTAAAAACACTCCGCTGTTTATTTTTTCCGCGTTGTGACCGCGGTCGAAACCTGCGACAGCAACGCGTCCGGTGTCGTCGCCGGCGACCCGGAATGGCCGCGGACGGCTGCCTCTCCGCTGTCGAGGCTATCGGCCGCAGGGACGACGATTTTCTCGTGGTCGGCGACCCGCAGGGCCGCCCGATGGAGGTCGCTGCCCGCGTCGCCGCCGACGTCGATGACGAGCGGCGAGTCGACGAGCCGGCCGGCAACGCTGCCGTAGTGGGCGACCTGCACGCCAAACCGTTCGAACGCATCGGCGAACGCCGACACGGCGTCGACGGCGGCGGTTCGGTAGCGGTCGTCGCCGGTGAGCACGCTCAGATCGAGTAATGCGTCGGCGAACGCCGTTCCAGTGTCGATTGGTCGTAGTGGGCGGTCACAGAGGCCGACGCCCGAAGGTGGCCCGTCGCGGAAGGCCACCTCGTCACCCAGCGTGTCGATTGTTTCGTCGGCGACCCGTTTGGCGACCGTGGTGTACCGCTCGTCGCCGAGGATCTGCCGGGCTCGGCACCAGGCGCTCACGACGTGGGCGGCATCCTCGAGCAGGTGGGTTTCGCCCGTTTCGTCGCCCGCGCGGTAGTGGGTGATGACGCCGGTCTCGCGGTCGATCAGGTCGCCTTCGACGGCATCGAGAATTCGCGTTGCGTACTGGCGGGCGGTGTCGTCGTCGGTGTAGGCGTAGTAGGTGAGGAGCGCGTCGGCCGCGAGCGCGTTGGCCCCGGCCAACACGGTGAGGTCAGTTCGGGGCGCGGGCTGGTCGGCGCGTTCCTCGGCGGGCAAGCCGTAGTACGCCGCGCCCTGTCCGGGGCCACGGCTTGCGCCGACAGCGACGCCGGTCCACAGCTCCTCGGTCAGAAAGTCGATGGTGTGTGCGGCGGGCTCGCGGTAGGCGTCGTCGCCGGTGTACAGATAGCCGTTGGCGAACGCGCGGGTGAGTGCGGCGTTGGTTTCGAGCACCTTCTCGTAGCGCACGTCCGACCAGTCACGGTTCATTGCAAACCGGAAGAAGCCGCCGTCGACACCGTCGTGGAGATGCTGGGCGACTGCATCGAGCGCCTGCCGAGCGAGACGTGGCTCGCGTTTGAGCGCGAACTCGATTGTCCGAGGCAGTGGGAACTTCGCGTCGGTGCCCCAGCCGCCAAACTCGTGGTCGAACTGGTCGGTGAGCTGGCCGGCGAGGTGGGCCTCGATGTCGGCCGACAGCTCGCCGGCTGGCGTCGGCTCGTCGGCCAACGCTCGGGGAATCCGACCGGCGTCGGCGCCCTTTTGATTCCAGAGCTCGCGAATCCGGTCGAGCACCTGGCGCATGCCATCGGGGCCGAGATAGGTCGCGCCCGTGAGCAGTTTCCCCGTCGGCGTCAGAAAGGCGGTCGTCGGAAAGCCGCCCATGTTGTAGCGCTCGCGGACGCGTGGATTGCGGTCGACGTCAACGCGGATGGGGACGAAACTGTCGTTGATGTTGGCTGCGATGCGCGGTTCGTCGAACGTTCGGACGTCCATCTCGTGGCAGGGACCGCACCACGAGGCGGTCAGCGAGAGCAGGACTGGTCGATCGGTTTTTTTGGCCTCGGCAAACGCGTCGGCCCCCCACGCGCGCCACTCGACCCGTGACGGCGTCTCGCTTGCGGCGTCGGTCACGTCGGTCATACCATCGCTCAGGTCGGCGGGTTGCTAAGGGCTTCGCAACGATGTGGATGGGTTTGTGTCGTAGTGGCGTCTTTGTTGGTGGTAGTGTCGTTGGCGTAGTGGTGTTGCTGTCGGCGGTAGTGTCGTTGGCGACGATCCACCCTGCGGTTCCAATTCGACCGTCGATTCACGCCACCGCGACCGCGACAGACGAAAGAGGTTATAGACGGCCGTCGTCTACGCTGGGGTATGCGACCGCGCTATCTGCTCGGGTTGCTGTTGCTCATCCCGCTCGTGGACTCGTTTGTCCTCGTGGCGATCGTCGGTTGGGGGCTGTTGACATGGCTGCAGACGATCGCGCTCGTCGTGCTCACCGGTCTGCTGGGCATGGTTCTCGTTCGCGCGGAGGGCCGCAACACGCTCGCGCGGTTCCAACGTAAACTCGCTGCGGGCACCCCGCCAACTGACGAACTGCTCGACGGCGGCCTGCTGATCGCGGCGGGTGCGTTCTTGCTCACGCCGGGGCTCGTCACCGACCTCATCGGCCTTCTGTTGGTGTTGCCGCCGACGCGGTACCCGATCAGAATGGCGCTCAAACGCTGGGTCGTGATTCCCTACATCGACAAGCAGACCGGTGGCCTCGGCAGCGGCGTCGCGTGGACATACGGCTTTCCGGATCCCGAAGACGCCGCAGGCGGAACCGGCGACGACCCGTTTTCGGGGTTCGACGCCGACGGATTCGATACTGGCCAGTTCGGTGGTGACGGGTTCAGCGGTGGGCCGTCCGCGAGGACCGGTTCGGCCGCCGGAACCGACGCGGGGGCCGCCGGCGACACGAACGCGGAGGACGATATCGTCGACGTCAACTTCGAACGGGTTGACGACGACGAGTCGCGGTCGACCAACTCCTGAGAGCGCGCGCCGCCCGCGAGACGAACCGACGTGGCGTAATCGACTGACGGGAAGGCGGCCGAAAAGGAAACTGTTAAACAGAGTCCTCCGCTATCGTCAGATGCGCCACTCGGGCCGATAGCTCAGTCAGGTTGAGCGCTCGGCTGATAACCGGGAGGTCCGCGGTTCAAATCCGTGTCGGCCCATATCGCAACGGCGCTCGCCGTTCAACGGCGCACACCTCCCCAGCCACTTCATCTCGTTTCAGGTGCCGAGAGCGGTCAGTATGCGCGTCGAGCGTTCTTGTGTCTCATCGAGCGCCCGCTGCATGTTGACAACACGGTTCCCGACCGAGCCCGCGCCTCGGCGTTCATGAGCGGTTCATCAGCACATGCCAGCGTCATCGACACGGCCGTGATCGACACGGCACTTTAGGCTTCGCTCGCCGTACCTCGTGCATGGACGTCCCGCTGTACGACACGCTCGACGGACAGGTCGCTCTTGTGACCGGTGCCACCCGCGGTATCGGGCAAAAAATCGCCGACGGACTGGTCGACCACGGCGCAACGGTGTACGCCGGTGCGCGCAATCCCGACGACATCACCGCGAGCGACCGCCGGCCGATCAGACTCGACGTGACCGACGCGACCGAGCGGCAGGCGGCACTCGACCGGATCGACGACGAGGCCGGACGACTCGATATGCTCGTCAACAACGCGGGCGTGATGGACAGCCGTGAGGATCTCGCGTCGATGCCGACGGCTGTGATCGACCAAACGCTACAGACAAATCTTCACGGGCCGATCCAGCTGACAAAGGCCGCGCTGTCGCTGCTGTTGGCCCGTCCCGGTGGCCGCGTGGTCAACGTCTCGTCGGGGTTGGGCGCGATCACCGAGTCGCAGTCGGGCCGCATGCCGGCGTACCGCATCTCGAAAACCGGGCTCAACGGTCTCACGCGCTATCTCGACGGCGAGTACGAGACACTCGTCGCCAACGCGGTGTGTCCGGGCTATGTGCAGACCGACATGACCGACGGAACTGCACCGCGAACGCCCGAAAAAGGCGCGGAAACCCCACTTTGGCTCGCGCGGTTTCGTCCCGCTGCGCCGAGCGGCTGCTTCTGGCGCGACCACAAGCGAAAACCGTGGTAGGCAGTTTCCACGGTCGGGCGACCGACGTCCGACACGTAAGTACGGGATACTGCACAGCCTACAGGACAGCGAGCGGCCGCGTTGCTCGCGAATTTGTGAAAAGTGGGCAACCCAGCCCACGCGAACAAAAAAGGCTCGCGTAGGCCGAACGCCCAAATGGTCCCCGCTGACGCTTCGGCCCTCCAAAGCGAAGCGTCAACTGATTCAAACGGGCGAACAAAGTTAATTATGTCGGGTGCGGTCGATGCTGCCGCAAGCGTGTTACCTGGTAGCGAACCAGCGTGTTCGCTCGACGCGGTGCTGAAAAGACGCGTTTTTCCCCACCGGGAACCTTCCACCGGCTATGAGCGAGCTTCCTGGACGCGTTCGTCGTGCGTTTGCCAGCCATCCCTCCTTTGAGTCCCGCGAGGAGGGGACCTTCGAGTCGGTCACCACGCCGTTCGAGGGCGTTGTCGCCGCCGACCCTGCCGACAATGGCCACATCGCGTTTTCAATTCGTGTCACGGTACCGTTGTTGAACGCGGTCACCGCGGACGAGGTCGCCGACGTCGTCGAGAACGGCTGGTTCGAAACGTTCGAACTTCGGGTGCGCGACATCGGCGGCATCTTCCGCACCGAGCGCGACCTCGAGCCAACGGTTACCCGCGATATCGACTCGGTCGTCGTCGAAGCGAGCTTCACCGATATCAACGAAAATCGCGCGGTCGATGACGCCGGTGCGGTCGTCGA